>JBGCES010000186.1:0-2206 GCA_045106545.1 Saprospiraceae bacterium | reverse complement strand
CCGAAGCGGCGTTTAGTGTAGAAGCTGGAATTGATGGTTCGAGTAATGAAGTATGTGTCGGCGAGACGGTTACCTTTAACGATGCTTCCACTTTTGCATTGGGAGATATTGTCAATTGGGAATGGACTTTTGGTTCGGATGCTACTCCTTCGACTGCAACTGGGGCAGGACCTCATGATGTAAGTTATGGCAACCCTGGCGTAAAAACCGTTGTGCTGACTGTAGAAAGTGAAAAAGGCTGTCAAGTCACCGAAATTGATGTGCCGATTTCAGTCGTTTGTTGTGAATTTGATGTGGATATTATGGCAGATATTATGGATGTAAATTGCCCTGATGATATGAACGGTGCTATTGATTTGACGATTGATGGCGAATTCCCACCTTACGCTTTTAATTGGAGTAATAATGAAACGACCGAAGATATATCTGGTCTGACGGCAGGTGAATATACCGTTGAAATTACAGATGAAGCTACCTGTGATACTACTTTAACGTTTACTGTCGCTGTGCCTGATTCTTTGCGTTTTAATATTGAAATTCAAAAACCAACTTGTGATGGTGGCACAGATGGCTCGATTACCTTGCGTCCAACGGGTGGAACTGCGCCTTACGAGTTTGATTTTGGTAATGGTTTTTCTAGTGAAAATATACTCACTAATATTCCACAAGGCGATTATTCGGCAACCATCCGCGATGCAAATGGCTGTGAAGAAACCATGATGATTGAAGTACGTGAATTGGAATTGGAACTTGATCCAAGTGTACAAAGTATTACGCCACCTTCTTGTTTTGGCGACTCCGATGCTAGTATTCTGGTACAAATTAATAATGGATTACCACCTTACCAATATGATTTTAATGATGGAAATGGCTTCGGCAATAGTAATGAACGAATGGGTTTGAGTTCAGGAACTTATACCGTAAATGTAATGGACGCCAATCTCTGTGAAGGTTCTTTTGAGTTTATCGTAGAAGATCCCGCCCTTTTAGAAATTACTGCTACGGCGGAAAATATCAGTTGCTTTGGTGAACAAGATGGTAGAGTATCGACTGCAACCACAGGAGGGACAGGCAGTTATTCGTATCAATGGAGTACGGGGTCAGACGCTCGGATAATTAGTGAATTAAACGCAGGCGAATATATTGTCACTGTAACGGACGAAAATAATTGTGTTGCTTTTGATACCGTAACTATCATAGAACCCAACCGCTTAGATGCCGAAATTGTAGAGGTCATTGACGCGCTTTGCGCTGGCGGAAATTCAGGGACAATTATTGCCGCAGGAGTCGGCGGGACAGGGCCATTTACTTATAGTACGGATGGTTTTATTTTTCAAGAATCTAATAATTTAGCTGGTTTACCTACGGGTAGTTATACCATTACGGTGAAGGATGCACGCGAATGTACGGCAACAGTTGATGCTTTTATTAGCGAACCCGAAAATCTAATCGTAGATTTAGGAGAAGATTTATCTTTAAATTTAGGCGAAGATGCACGTTTGAATGCACAGGTAAGCCCACCCGATCGCGAAGTAACTTACTTGTTTACAGGAACGGATTCTTTGAGTTGTTTAGATTGTCCTAATCCAACCGTTTTCCCATTAGAAACTGCAACTTTCAATGTGACGGTTACGGATAATAATGGTTGTAGCGCGACGGATGCTATTAGAATTCAAGTAGCGAAACCTCGTCCCGTTTATATTCCAACTGCCTTTTCTCCTAATGGAGACGGCGCGAATGATCACTTCTATTTATTTGCGGATAATTCTGCGAGTGAAATTATTTCTTTGCGGATTTACGACCGCTGGGGAGAATTGATGTATGAAGGATTGAATGTTCCTTTTGGCGATGAACAGCTAGGTTGGGATGGAAATTTCTTAGGGAAACCGATGAAACCCGCCATATTTGCCTATGTTGCTGAAGTAGCATTTATTGATGGCGAAGTGAGAATTTATGATGGAGATGTGGCGTTGTTGAGATAAAGGATATTGGATTGGGGATATTGGATGTTGGAAAAATCAAAATTCCAATATCCAATATCCAATATCCAATATCCAAATTATCCTAAAATATCAATCAACTGCTGCGCTAATTCGCGACCAATATTGGCTTGCGCTTCACCCGTAGAAGCACCAATATGTGGCGTCAAAGAAATTTTAGCATGATCTAGTAAGTCTTGACGAGGTGTTGGTTCATTTTCAAAAAC
>JBGCES010000185.1:0-1736 GCA_045106545.1 Saprospiraceae bacterium | reverse complement strand
TTTAATCCTCCGCGTCGTGGATCGAGGCGCGTTTTTATCAACTCACAGCGACTACGTGACACTGCTAGTTGTTTATGGAGTGGTCGGTTTAGGACTCTATTTATTTTACCTTTTTCGAGTCAGTCGGAAGATATTATTCTCTTTATTAAGCACCAGTGGCAAGTGGCGATATTTCTACCAATTCAACTTACTGATTATCAGTTTGATTGTCATTTTTGGCGTAGCGGCGGAAAACTTTTTGAGTCCTTTATATTGGCTATTAATGGCGATGGGAACGGGGAGTTTTTGGTGGGAGAGTAGGACAGAAATTGAAGTTTAACATTTGAAAATATTAGTAGTCAGTTGGAGTATTTTACCGCGAGCGGGCGGTACGAGTGTCATTGTTGAAAATCTGGCAAAGAATTTTTCGGCAGCAGAAATGTTAGTGGTGGGCGCACGCGAGTTACAATTGGCGGATGTACCCGAGCGCAGTTTAGAACAAGCGCAATTCCGTTATTTCTTCTCCGAAATATCGATCATGGGGCGCGGCAATCGCTTCTTTGATTGGTTTCGCCGTTGGCGATTACCCGCTTTGATTCGGCAATTAAAACAGCTCATTAAAACCGAAAAAATAACACACGTGATCGGAGTCTATCCCAATGTGGAATATTGCTTGGCAGCTTCGCGTGCAGCGCAGCAAATGGGCGTTCCTTTCTATTCTTATTTTCATAATACTTACGTAGAAAACGTCGCGATTACCGATCCAAAGGCACTCGATTATCAAACTGAAATATTTACAAATTCACAGCGCGTTTTTGTGATGAGTGAAGGGATGCAGCAATTTTATATAAAGAAATATCAGTTGGATAAGTTTGTGCCGCTAGTGCATACTTTCGCGGAATATCCTAGTGAAACTTTGCTTACAGGCATTAGCGAACAACCTAAAAAGCACTATAAATTAGTCGCCATTGGTAATTTCAATGAATCCAATTTGGATGCTACGCGCCGCTTTCTGAATGCGATCAAAGGCGATCCGATATTTAGCTTTCACGTTTACACGCACGTCCCGAAATTGCTACTCCAACAGCGCGGTTTGGAGGTCAGTCAGATTCATCATCACGGCAGCGTCGCGCCAACAGAAATCCACGTCGAATTGCAAAAATATGACCTTTGCATATTAACGCACGGCTTCACGGGCGGCTACGGCGAAGTCGAATATCAAACCATTTTTCCGACGCGTACTATTCCTTTTCTCCTTTCGGGAAAACCCATCGTAGCGCATTCGCCCGATGGCTCTTTTTTAAATAATTTTATAAAAAAAAATCACTGCGCTGAACTATTAGATATGACGGATGAGGCAATTATTTTGCAACGTTTGAAAGACTTATGTGCTGATGTGACTCAGCAAAAGCAGTTGGTAGCAGCAGCACAGAAAACGAGCGAGCAGTTTTATGGGAAGAACGTGGCGCAGTTTTTAAAAGAGGAACTCTTAATTGGTTAAACTATCAGCTTTTTTGACTTTAAGACGTGCATTGTCGGGAAGACAATGTACGTCAGGAACAGATAAATCCTAATGCAATTACACTATAAAAGCCGCTGGTATAAAATAAAGTGCGTACTGCGCTTTGGGTGGGCGCGGCTTTTTTATGGTAAAAAATTTAGCGTTCCACGACTTTCTATGCTTGGAAGTCAATGCGGTATTCACATTTTTAAAACGGGCGAAATTCGCGCTAGTGGTCGCATAATTGTTAACGATC
>JBGCES010000184.1:0-14584 GCA_045106545.1 Saprospiraceae bacterium | reverse complement strand
GCTTGTACATCCGCCGCCATTTTTTGCGCTGTTTCACCTTTATAAAAACCGTCGTGTCCTTGTGCAGCAATACGTTCTAATACTTTTGCTAAATCGCTTTGGACAAATTTATCTTTAGTTGTTCGCGCTTTCCCATTTTTAAGAAAATACTGCGTTGAACCTGCAAACTCTTTCAATTTCTCAACCTCTTTTTGCTCGCGCAATACTTCGCCAGGTAATAATTTAAATCCATTTTTAGCATAACGAATGGCGGGTTGTATCACCGTTGACAATGGTAATTTTCCTAATTCTTTTTGCATTTTAATCAAACCCGCTGGCACACCTGGAATACCGACTACGTCATAGCCGTAGCGCACATCGGGCGTGGTGGCAGTATCATAGCGCATCGGTGCTTGCGTAGTGGCATCAAAACCATGTAATTCGCCATTTGGCAAGCGCACAATTGCTTGCAATCTACCACCCAGTCCGCTCATGCTCGGCTCAACTACCGCTAAGGCAAAACCCGTCGCGACCGCTGCATCAACTGCATTACCACCTTGAGCGAGCATCTCCTTACCTGCTAAAGTTGCTAATGGTTGCGCACTAGAAACGATTCCTTCATTGGAAGTCGTGATTTGGGAGAAGTTAGGATATTTAGTAGTTTGGCAGGAAAAGAGGTAAGTCAATAGAAATAGTAGAACGAGGTATTTTTTCATCACTGTGAATTTATTGCATTGATTAAAAAGTGAGCGTAGAAAGCGATTACTTCAAATGTAATAAAAATGTGTGATTTGAGTTGCGATAGTTATGAATTAGCTGCTGCCTAATAAAACAGTTGAAAAATCAACACTTCTAAATCTCGCACGTTTTTTGCATTTTTACATTATCAAATTTCAAATGTTTATTACGAAATTGCATTTGATACCTAGCCGATTTGAAAAGATGACCATGAAGGGATATTATACCATATTATTCTTGCTGTTTACGATTGGGGTTTTTGCACAAAATAAACGCTTGCAACAAAAGGCAAATGATTTATATAAAAATGAGCAATATGCAGAAGCCATTCCATTGTATGAACAGCTATTAGCAGACGGAACAACGCTGAATGTAAAGACAAAATTAGCTAATTGCTATCGTGTCAATAACAATCTGGTTGCTGCTGAAAAATTATACGCTGATATTGTACAAGATGATAAAGCTAAGGCTATTACTTGGTTTTATTACGCAGAAACTTTGATGGGCAATGGTAAATATGAAAGTGCAAAGGAATGGCTTGAACAATATCGAAAAGTGGAACCTGACGATGAACGTGCCGCTTTATTGATTCGCGCTTGTGATGAAGTACCTAATATCAAACCTTACTTTCCTTACGTATACCTCAAGGAGTTCCCTTACAACTCTCCTGCCGATGATAATTCCGCCGTTATTTTTAATGGACAAATTATCTTTTCTTCCGACCGTAAGCAAGGCGTCAAATTACTAAAGCAAAAATCAGGTTGGACGGGGCGCGATTATTTGAAATTATACAGTTCACTAATTAGTGAAGACTGGAGTAAAATAATGCCCGCAGAAAATTACTCGTCTCGGCTGACCGATTTGAATAAAAATACGGGGAATGCCACTTTTACGGCTGATGGAACAGAAGTCTTTTTCACAAAAAATAATAACGAACTAAGCAAACGTAATGCTTATAACCTACAGATTTTTCGTGCGGTTTCAGATGGCGACGAGAAATGGAGCGAAGTAGAAAAATTAACCTTCTGTAGTGGCGAGTATAATTATATGCATCCCGCTATTTCGCCTGACGGCAAATATTTATTTTTCGTTTCAGATAAACCACGGGGCGAAGGCGGAACGGATATTTATTGGACAAAGCGACGCGACGATGGTATTTGGGGTAAGGTACAAAATTTAGGTACAGCAATTAACACTTCTTCCCACGAAGGATTTCCGTTTTTTACTAAAAATGGTGAACTGTTCTTTTGCTCTAAAGGGCATATTGGGTATGGTGGATTTGATATTTTCTTTAGTCGGCTAGAGAAGGATGGAACTTGGACGATTCCTGCTAATTTAGGTAAACCCATCAATAGTTCGCTGGACGATATTTCAATTTATTTGAACGAGAAACAGACAAAGGGTTTGTTTACTTCTGCACGGGCAAATGGCGATGACGATATTTATTTATTTGAAATTGGAAGGATGCCCATTGCGCCACAAACACCTTTGGCAACGACTAATCTGCCAAAAGACACTACGGTCGCACCACGGATCAATAATGATCAGCTCCTTGCTGAATTACAAAAACCAGCTGATTATAATGTGCCAGCGGATACTCCATCTGACCTACCCAAAACTACATCTATACCTTCATCAATAGTGACTGAAGTAACTGAAATTGATACCCAACTAATTGAAGAAGAGCAAGTAATAATGCAGGTTGATTCGGCAGTACAGTCTTCGCTGATTGCGACTACGAAATTAGAAGAAGTGGCTAATGATGTCAAAATAGAAGAACCTGAATCTGCTGCACAAAAGGTTGAAAATCAGTCGATTGAAAAAGAAGAAGTGCTTTCTGTTGTACCAGCGCCACCTGTAGTAGAAAGTGTTCCACTACAAAGATTAACGGAACAATTAACGGCTCAAAATTATAATTTTCAACAAAATATTACGCTAAGTGAAATTAGCTATGCGTCAGCAGCTATCGAACCCAATGATTACCAAACCTTAAATCAATTGGTTACTTTTTTAAAGAAATTTCCCCAAGTAGAAATTGAATTAGGAGCGCATACGACGGGTGATAAGGAAGAAGCAACGCGCATTAACTTGACGCAGAAACGCGCCTATTCTGCCGCAGCTTATTTGGTAGAATTAGGAATTGCTAGTCGGCGAATTGTGCCGCGTGGGTATGGTTCAGTGCGTTTAGGAAAGGAAGTATTGACGATTAAGATATTGGCGTTTTAGTATTTTTGATGGAAATCTTAATGCCGACAAACTGAATTAATCCCCAAAACATACTTCTCCACCACTCCAATCTCCTCTGCCGTCTCCGCACCTTTAAATCCTTCAATCATGCTATCTTTTAATTTCGCCTCTGCTAAATCAGTCAACGGTTGCGCGATCGGCAAATAAGACCAATGCCAGCGTTCTTCTTCGTAGCCGTGTGGACGATCTTTTCCTTTGGCAGTATAAGGTTGGCAAAACCCGTATTGCGGTGCATTTTGAAGAAGCCAATCATATACTTTCTCACCCGTTCCCGTTTTAAAATAATCATTGTCAAAACTATTCAAATCAATGTCCGTTCCCCAATGATGGCGCGAAGTACTGGGCATGGAACTGTATAATAAAATTTCCTTTGCACGTACTACGGGCTCACTGATGGTTTTGCTAATATCTTTACCACGTACTTTCGTTTTACCTGTCCATTTACGTTCCCAAATGCCTTTTTGGTAATTAAAATTACGCGTAGCCGAGCGGATAATTAGATTGATGCCTTCTGCTTTTGCTGCTGCATGCATTTTTTGATAATCCGCATATGCTGCTTTGCGCAAATACAAATCGGGCTTGTCTGTATATTTATTATCCATCTTGACAAAGTCAGAATGCTCGCTGGGATTAAATTTGCCCATCAGTTCTTCCAACGTATATTTAGAAGTAGTTACCTCTTCCACTACTTTGCTCACAACATTAGTATCTTTGTCCATTACGGGCGTAGTGTAGTCACTTTGAATAGGAACAGCCCCTATAACTTTGACCGGTTCTTGTTCAGTTTGACAACTAGCGAAAATGAGTAATAAAAGCAAAGACAAGACAACTAAACGCATAGTAAAATGTATTTTGGTAACTAATAAAGTACCTCAAATATAGACAATCCTCAATAAGCAGATAAACTATTTCAAACCATATCGAACAACTTCAAACCATTTCCAAACCATTTTTCCATGGCAAATGACGCTAATCCACTCGCTACTTTTTTACTAAAAATACAGGAAAGTATTGATCAGAATACTTTCATCAAACTAACTTTGAGTAAAAATGGCGGGCGCGATAAAAATTTAAAAAACGTATATGGGCGGTTGGTAGAAATTAAAAATCAGCCACATTTGTCTTTTACTTTGCGCTATACAACCCGCGATGAAGTGAAGAATCATCCTATTTTGGAGGGCGTTGGTATCATTAGTTTATGGCTAGGAGAGGACTTTTTAAATGGCGATTTGTTTACCCAAAAGGAAGACGTGACCATCATGTATAATAAAAAACGGAAGCCACGTCTGTTCTATGGGGAACCTAGTCAAACTGCACTGCCTGACCGCCAGCACGATCGCCAGAAAAGGACTTTGATAGAGGCAGAAAATAACATTTATTTACGTGAATTAGGTATTACTAGCGAACAAGGAAAAGTGGTAAAAAGTGGACAACGCAAGTTTCGGCAGATTAATAAATACATTGAAATTATTGATAATTTGGTCAATAATCAGCCGCTACCCGCTGGGGCGCACGTAGTAGATATGGGCGCAGGGAAAGGATATTTGACTTTTGCATTATACGATTATTTACAAAAAAACTACGCGGAAAAAATTAGTATTACTGGGATTGAGTTGCGGAAGAATCTGGTAGAATTGACTAATCGAATTGCACAGCAAGCAGACTTTCAACGCCTTAACTTTATTGCACAAGACATTTTTCAATATCAACCAGAACGGATTGATATGCTCATCGCGCTCCATGCTTGTGATATTGCTACTGACATCGCCCTTGCTAAAGGAATTCAAGCGAGATCGCAAATTATCGTTGTTGCTCCCTGTTGTCATAAACAGATTCGTAAAGAAATGAATGGCAATGATGTTTTGCAACCAATATTAAAGCATGGTATCTTAAAAGAACGTCAAGCAGAAATTGTAACGGATACGATTCGTGCCTTATTATTAGAGGCAAACGGTTACAAAACGAAAGTATTTGAATTTATCAGTACAGAACATACTGCCAAGAATGTAATGATTGTCGGCGAACGTGACGACATAAAACGGGAAGATCGCTACGCAGAAATCGCTGCGCTGAAAAAGACATTTGGAATTAAGGAACACTATTTGGAAAAGTTATTAAAAACTAAATCAGCCTAATTGCTTGATTTTCATCGAAACTTCACCCATCCTCATCGAAAGCATAAAACACTACCCAATCTCTATTCGTTATTAAAATGTCAATCCATTTCTGTTAAATGCTGAACGCTGCTCCTTCATCATTTAACATTCATCAATTATCATTATAAGTATGGATACCGTAGTACAAAACCAAGAAAATCGCCTACTCCGCAGTGTTCGCTTCTCGTTGCGTTTCGTCGTAGTCATTTGGATCGTTCACATCTTTCAGGTGTTAACCACAATGGATTTAGGCTATCTAGGGCTGTATCCACGTACTGTTTTTGGTTTACGCGGTATTGCCTTTGCTCCTCTATTACACGGAGATTTTCAGCATCTTATTTCCAATTCTGTTCCCTTCTTCGTCATGACGACCATGCTCTTCTTTTTTTATAAACGGGTGGCGAATAAGAGTTTTTGGATGATGTATTTACTTACGGGCATTGCGGTCTGGGCAATGGGACGCTCTGTTTTTCATATCGGATTGAGTGGGGTAGTGTATGCCTTAGCTGGTTTTATGGTATTTAGTGGTTTTTTTCGTAGAAACTTGAAAGCGATTATCTTGTCTCTGATTGTAGTCTTCCTTTATGGTGGAATGATTTGGGGCGTACTTCCTATCCAGCCAGGTGTTTCGTGGGAAAGTCATTTGCTGGGCGGCATCGTAGGTATTTTGACTGCCTATTGGTACAAGGAAGATATTGAAGCAGATGAGGTAAAGGAAAAGTATTCTTGGGAAACAGAACCAGAGCAATTAGAAAATCAATACTTTTTTGAGCGCGATATTTTTGATAAAACTAAAACGGAACGTCAGCGCGAGAAAGAAAATGGCTTACCAAGTTGGTTTTCCTCTAAGACTTGGCGCGAAGAATAAAATATGGTTTAAGGCGGTGATGCTTGGATAGTTACACTTTATAAAACCGAACGCGCAAACAATTTCCTCTTTTCTTATTAGATTTAGAAAAATAAATTACTTTTACGATTCTGAAAGTAAACATCTGTGAGGATGTGTACTTTTCAATTCTCCATTCTCAATTTTTAATTAATAGTAATCTCAAATGGATTTTCCTAAGGATTTAAAATACACTGACGACCACGAGTGGATTCGTGTGGACGGCGATACAGCTTACGTTGGTATTACTGATTTTGCTCAAAAAGAATTAGATGAACTCGTTTACGTAGAAGTCGAAACGGTTGGTGAAACATTAGAGCAGGGCGACGAATTCGGTACGGTTGAAGCAGTAAAAACCACCTCTGAACTATTAATGCCCGTTGGAGGGGAGATTCTAGAGTTTAATTCTAAGCTAGACGAATCAGAAGGTGACGATCCAACTCTAGTTAATAAAGACCCTTACGGTGAAGGCTGGATTGTAAAAATAAAAATGAGCGATGTGAGTCAATTAGAAGACTTAATGGACGCTGGGGCTTATGAAAGTATGATAGCCTAAGTGTTTTTTAATAAAATAAAGTTGTAAGTATTTGATAATCAGTGGATTATATTTGTTGACTGATTTTTCCTCAAAAAAAATATTTGCTACACACCAAAACAAAACGATGCTGCATCTTTCGAGATGTAAGTTATTAATAACGAACAATGGAGCGCGCTTGGAGAACAGACATTCTTGTCTGTCAAATTTCAAGAGCAAGACAGATAAAAATGTCTGTCCTCCATCAATAAATATTCAAAAGAGAATATTGAAAACACTTAACCAACACAATCGTAATTTTCTCGCTTTTCTTCCTGCAATATTATGGGCGGTATTTATTTTTGGATTATCCGCAATGCCGAGTGTAAACTTGCCAGAAGTATGGTTTGACTTGTTCTCAATTGACAAATTGGCACATGCGTTTGTGTATGGTGTATTGACACTACTTATTATTCGAGGTTATTTTCTGAATTCGAATTTGACAAAAAAGACCAAGGTACTCGCAGTAATTACTGCGGGAATTTTTGGGATTTCAATGGAAATTATGCAATACGCATTTTTTCCCAACAGATATTTTGAATTTTTGGATATAATCGCTAATATTTGTGGTTCAATTGTAAGTTTATTTTTTACACGTTATTTTATAAAGTAAAACCTACTTAAGTATGGACATTGCATTCACCGGGCAGTCGGTATTATTTGCAATGGTCGGAATCCTTGTGCTGATCTTAGCTTCGATCTTCGTAATGCGCAATGTGATTAAAGGCCGTGGCAATACTGATTTAGCCCAACAGTACAATGGTTCATCTGGCAAGTCGCCACTAGTCGGTCGTAATAAGTACCCGGAGGTAGATGCCTTCAAATGGAGTGGTACTTTTTTAAACGCCGGTTTTGCACTTGCTCTAGGATTGACCATTCTGGCTTTCAGCTGGACTACTTACGAGGAGGTCGTTGATGTTCCTGAAGATGCGTTAGTATTGGAAGAGGATATTGAAATCGAACCGCCACGTACCGCTGAACCGCCACCGCCACCACCGCCACCACCACCACCGGTGATTGAGGAAGTGCCGGAAGAAGAAATCGAAGAAGAAGATGAACCTGAGTTCGTTGACCAATCGGTAGAAGAAGAAACGGTTGTGGAAGCACCGGAACCTGTAAAAGAGGCTCCACCACCACCACCACCACCACCGCCGCCACCACCAGAGCCAGAAGTGGAAGAAATCTTTAAAGTGGTAGAGCAAATGCCACGTTTCCCAGGCTGCGAAAATGAAGCAGGGGATGATAAAGCGAAAAAACAGTGTGCGGATAAAAAAATGCTACAATTCATTTACAAAAACATCAAATATCCTGCAATCGCTCGTGAAAACGGCGTAGAAGGAACTACGGTAATTCAGTTTGTTGTAGAAAAAGATGGTTCAGTAACTGATGCGAAAGTAGTACGTGACATCGGTGCCCAATGTGGAGGCGAGGCTTTACGAGTAGTAAACCTCATGAACACAAAAGGTCTGAAATGGACTCCTGGAAAACAACGGGGTCGTCCAGTACGCGTACAATTTAACTTACCGGTTAAATTCCGCCTAGAGTAACAGATACTTCTGTTTTTAATAAAAAATCGGTATTGAGATGCGTTCTCGATACCGATTTTTTTATTTTATTAAATTTAGATTTGATACTAATATCGACGTTATAATGCGTTCTATCCTTTTACTACAATTCTTTCTTTTGCTAACCACTGCCTAATATCTTCGCGTTTGATCGCAGCTGCCATTAAATCTGCAAACTTATCAGGCGTGCAAGAAAAAGTAGGAATATCCAAACTAGCAAATTTAGCAGCGACTCCTTTATCATAAATCGGCGCACCTTGGTCGTTCAAAGCTAGTAAAGAAATAAATTGCAGCCCACTATTTTTTAACTGACTTACCTTTTTAAGCATTTGTCGTTCATTCCCACCCTCAAACAGATCACTGATTAGGACTACAATCGTATCGCGCGGTTGTTCGACTAAGGTTTGCGCATAATTTAGTGCTTTACCAATATCTGTACCGCCGCCCAGTTGAGTACTAAATAACAGATCGACAGGATCTTCTATTTTGGCAGTTAGGTCAACTACCGAAGTATCGAAGACGACCAAATGTGTTTTGAGTGAGCGTAAGGATGCCATTATTGCACCTAAAATACTAGCATAAACGATGGAAGTCGCCATCGAGCCACTCTGATCCAATAATAGGATAACGTGTTTTAAAGATTGTCCTTTTTTACCATAGCCGCGTAAGATTTCGGGAATAATGGCTTGTAATTCGGGTTGGTAATTTTTTAAATTAGCACGGATAGTGCGGTGCCAATCAATTTCATTTGACTTGGGGCGGCGATTGACAACTGCTCGATTAAGGCTACCTTTAATGGCTTCTTGAAATGGACTTTTCAACCGTTGCTCCAATTCTTTTACGATTTTTTGTACAACCGTTCGAGCTGTTTCTCGTGTTTTTTGTGGCATAACCTTGTTCAGCGAAATCAATGTACCGACCAATCCCACATCTGGTTCGATTGCTTCTAGTAATTCGGGTTCTAAAAGTAAACGCTCCAAATCGAGGCGTTCTAGCGCGTCTTTCTGCATGATTTGAACAGTACTTGTTGGGAAGTATTTTCGAATATCTCCCAGCCAGCGATTCACATTAGGTGAAGAACTACCTAACCCTCCTTGTCGATCAGAATCATATAATGCATCTAGCGCATCATCCATTCCTTGCATCTCTTCTCCTTCTAGTTCAATAGAATCTTGGGGGTCGGAGGATTGTCCAAGAATCATCCGCCATTTACGAATGCGTTCCAAGTCTTGTTTGTCTGTGGATGAATTATTTTTCATTGATGTAAAAATAGATCAAAAAACACACTATTTTTACTGACGATATTTTTTGACCAATATTAAATAATTTAATGCGGCAACGGCTCAAAGATATTTTCTATTCTTTTCCCTTTCAGTTGTTGATTCTACATATTCGTAGTAATCACCTACTACTGGCATTGTGGATAATCTTTGCGTTGTTGATTACGGGAGTTTTAGGAAAAAGCTTAGGGTTTCAGTATTTATTTCTTGATCCAGAATACTTGGGTAGCGTTAATTTTTGGAGCTTCTATTTTGTTGGAGTCGCGTTTGGTGGCTTTTATATGACTTGGCATTTGACGACTTATTTATTAAGTTCTTACCGATTTCCTTTTTTAGCCACTTTAGGGCGACCATTCGCTAAGTTTTGTTTTAATAATTCCATTCTTCCACTTGCATTTATTGGATATTATTTATTCCATATCATCCAATTTCAAAATAACTTTGGTAATCAAAACCTGCCATTTATTCTATTTAATTGTATTGGATTAATTAGTGGAATGGTAAGTCTGATAGTAGGCTATTCGCTTTATTTTCAGCTGACCAATCGCGATATTTCGCGTTACGAAAACAACAAAAACAAACCACCACATCTCGTTAGAAATATTACTCCTGGACGGCGCGGAATTGATATAGAAGAGATTCGTAATCGAAAAAAACAGTGGAGAGTTGATACTTATTTGACAGAACGATTTCGTCCAAGACTGGTGCGCAGTGTAGCGCATTATGACTCCCATTTGCTACAAAGTATTTTAAAACAAAATCACTTAAATGCGCTTTTTGTGCAGTTAGGAAGTATGATATTGTTAGTTGTACTGGGGGGATTGGTTGAATACCCCGCTTTTCGGATTCCTGCGGGAGCAAGTTTATTTATACTTGCCAGTATTTTAGTCGCTATCGCTGGAGCAGTTACTTACTGGTTTCATGCTTGGCGCATCACGATTTTTTTTGTCTTATTAATCATCATCAACTTCTTGACGCGCTACGATATGCTATCGCATACTAACAAAGCGTACGGAATGGATTATACCACGCGCGTTAGTTATTCAAACGAAAAATTAAATAGTATTTGTGATTCAACAGTCATTGAAGAGGACAAAGAAAATACTTTGAACATTCTCGAAAAATGGAAATTAAAAAATATTAAATCAAAGAATACTAAGCCTAAATTAGTCATCTTTTCGGTTAGTGGAGGAGGTCTGAAAGCAGCAACTTGGTCTATGCAAGTAATGCACCAATTGGATAGTTTGACTCAAGGAAGTATGATGAACCATACTGCTTTGATTACAGGTGCATCGGGAGGAATTTTAGGAACGGCTTACCTGCGAGAAGTTTATTTACGTTCACTTCAGCAAGATCCAGAAAATGATTATATCGCGGATATAGGAAAAGATTTGCTTAACGCGGTGGCGTTTACTTTAGTTTCTAACGATATTTTCTTGCCTTACACCACTTTCGAGCAAGGAAATCAACGATATTATAAGGATCGGGGTTATATTTTTGAACGGCAATTGAATGAAAACACTCATTTTTTATTAGATAAAAAATTGAGTGATTATCGTCAGCCCGAGCAGAATGCTGAAATTCCTTTGATGTTTATTACGCCCTCAATTGTAGATGATGCCCGTAGATTAATTATTTCACCACAAGGGGTAAGCTATATGATGATTGCGCCGCTTGGGTTGGAAAAACAGGGAGCAGTAGGAGTGGATGCGGTAGATTTTCGTTGGCTTTTCAAGAACCAAAAAGCAGATAGTTTATGCTTTACGACGGCATTGCGCATGAATGCTACTTATCCATACGTTTTGCCGAATGTTCACCTCCCGAGCGAGCCAGCAATAGAAGTATTAGATGCAGGGTTTCGAGATAACTTCGGCTTAAATTCCGCGACCCGCTTTATTCAAATATTTAAAGATTGGATTTTGGAAAATACGAGTGGAGTTATCCTTGTGCAAATTTCTAGTACGGAGAAAAATAATGTACTCAACGAATCTGAGGTAACTAAAGATAATGGACTAATAGAATCACTATTCAATCCGATTGGTATTGCTGGACAGATTTTCAATGCTCAAAAATTTGAACATGATAACAGCATTGGTTTTGTATCCGATATTTTGGGAACTGATAAGTTTGACATTATTCGGTTTATTTACCAACCTACAGATGATGCAAAAACATCTGCGACTGTTTCTTTTCATATCACGGAACGTGAACGACAAGACGTTTTAAATTCATTTTACTTACCCGAAAATCAAGAAAAAGTCAAACACCTGATTAATTTATTGGATAATTAACGCCAATGTACAATATAGGAAACGTAACTTTGCCCAGCTTTTAAATATTCAAATTAAGTAGCGAACGCTTAAATAATTTAAACTATGAATTTCAATAAAATAGCTTACTTGTTAATATTCGTCTTTTTTGCAGCAAGCTGTGCGAATAAAAATGTTTCTGATGCTGCGCAAACTAGCGAGACTGCTCAAAGTGTAGCTAATACTTTTAGTGCAGATGCAGTCGCAACTGCCATGTGTGAGTGTATGGAAAAATTGGTAAAGGAAACGGCGGAGGATAAAAATACAACTATGGCTAGTTTGCAAAAACGTTGCGAAAAGCAAGGAGCAGTAGAATTTGGAAACTTTAAAAACGATGCAACAAAAGTAGCTGACGTAAATAGAATGATTAATGAAAATTGTAGCCATTTAGCTGCTGCTAACACATCACCTCTCCAAAGTCAAGTTCAATCTGCTAAAGGTAAAACCACTACCCAGAAAACGAAGCAACAAATGGCTGATTTCAAAGAAGGAAAAACGAAGAAAACGGAACCTAAAAGAAAGAAGAGTACTGGTGATAAGCCAAAACTAGAAGTGGAGATTGAATAAGTAGGTTGACAGATTTAAGACGTTAGATTGCTGATAATTAATTGTTTATCTAACTTCTATCTATTCAATTAACGTATAAATAAACTAATCTAACCGATAAACATGCGTCAACCTAACCGCCTGACCGCCCTTCGCGTTGCGATGAAAAACCAGGGCGTAGATGCCTATATTATTCCGAGTAGTGACCCGCATCAGAGCGAGTATGTTGCAGATCGCTGGAAGAGTCGCATTTGGTTATCAGGATTCACAGGTTCTGCGGGAACAGTTGTTGTTACCCAGAAATTTGCTGGCGTATGGACAGATTCACGTTATTTTTTACAAGCGGAGGAGGAGTTGAAAGGTAGTAAGTTTAGCTTGCAAAAACAGGGCGTCCCGCACGCCCCTGAACATGCAGATTGGTTAGCAACTAATTTGCCTAAAGGCGCGAAAGTGGGCTGTGACGGAGCATTATTTTCCGTTAGTCAAATCAGACACTTAGCAAAAGTATTGCCTAAGGAAATTGAATTGGATACGGAGGTAGATTTAATCGGTGAAATTTGGAAAGATCGTCCAACTTTGCCTACTGGGAAAGTTTTTGAACACGCCGTAGAATATTCGGGTAAATCGCGGATAGAAAAACTGCAAATGATTCGTGCTAAGATGCAAGAAGCGGCTGCCGATTTCTATTTAATAACGACCTTGGATGACATCGCATGGACATTTAATCTTCGTAGCAATGACGTTGAATTTAACCCCGTGGCGATTGCTTACGCCATTATCGGACAAGAAATCGCTTATTTATTTATCGATGAGCAAAAGATGGATAGCCAGCTGGTAGATGATTTTCGCGGAGATGGTATTTTTATTAAAGATTATGATAGTATAGAAACACTATTGCGTAAACTACCCAAAGGGAAAAAAATACAGATCCATCAGCCGAGTATTAGTATCAAATTATACAACCAGATTAGTACGGAGCAAATCGTTAAAGGGAAAAACATTGCCGCTCAATTTAAGGCAATCAAGAACCCAACTGAGATTGAACACATTCGTCAAGTGATGCGTAAAGATGGCGTAGCTTTGTTGAAATTATACCGCTGGTTGGAACAAGAAGTATCGCAACGTATTGTATCTGAATATGAAGTCGCGCAGCAATTGATTGAATTTCGGCGTGCACAAGGAAAATATTTTGGCGAAAGCTTCCCTGCTATTGTAGGCTACCGCGCTAACGGCGCAATTGTACATTATCGTCCCCTCCGTAATCGATCGGCAGTGATTAAACCAACTGGAATATTGTTACTTGATTCAGGAGGGCAATATTTTAATGGGACAACTGATATTACTCGGACGACGACTTTTGACGAACCTACCACTGAACAAAAGCGTAATTTTACTTTAGTTCTGAAAGGGCATATTGCTCTAGCTACTGCTAAATTTCCTAAAGGAACAAAAGGAGCACAACTAGATACGCTAGCGCGGATGCCACTTTGGCAACATAATTTAAATTACGGACATGGTACTGGACATGGGGTTGGTTTCTTCCTCAATGTCCACGAAGGACCGCAAAGTATTTCACCCAATGTAACGGCGGGGCGTGGTACGGTTCCTTTTGAAGCAGGGATGTTTACTTCAAACGAACCAGGGTTTTATAAAACCAACAGCTACGGAATTCGGATTGAAAACCTAATTTTGTGTGTTGAAGATCAGAAAACAGAATATGGGCAATTTTTAAAATTTGAAACACTGTCTTTATTCCCAATTGATTTAAATTTAGTTGATAAAAATATATTGACTACTGAGGAGATAGACTGGTTGAATACTTACCACCAACGCGTTTTCGATGAATTATCACCTTTGCTAGATAGCGAGGAAACGACTTGGCTGCGTCACCAGTGTAGAAATATTTAGTTACTTAATGATAAAGCTGATTAGAGCAACCAATTAATCCAGTGAATTCAATTAACCTAATCCAACTTACCTTCGATACTTAAAACCTAAAATTAATATGGCTACTGCTAATTCCCGACCACTCACTTTTCTATGTGTTTCTACTTTTTTCAAGGGCGTTGATTTTATCAAAGCTTGCAAAGCTGCGGGCAATACCGTTTATCTAGTTACTGCTAAAAAGTTAGAAAACGAGGCGTGGCCCCGCGAATCTATTGATGAAATTTTTTACGTAGAAAGCGACCAAAATACGCCACAGAATTTTCATACGATGGAACAAGGGATGGCGTATATACAACGTACTCGTCCGATTGATCGAGTAGTGGCACTAGATGATTTTGACGTAGAGAAAGCTGCATT
>JBGCES010000183.1:0-18982 GCA_045106545.1 Saprospiraceae bacterium | reverse complement strand
AATCAGTCCCCGAGACAAGCGTCGGGGCAGGCGGCGTATCAACAATTCTCCTTCTTTCAAACGACACTTAGCGAAGCGATCTCACGACCAAAGGAAGTAAACTGAGAAAAACTATACACTGTCCAGCTTGAGTAACTTATTCTTTGATCGTTACTTACAATAAAAAATACCGAAAAATGGGTTATCCATTCCTCAGTATTTTATTGAACATCGATTTTGTTGTCAGTTATTGACGATCAGTGAACTCAAAACTGTTAATCTACCTACTTGCTTTTTCGAAAGAAAATATTGCCATTAATCGTTTCCAATTCTAATTTCTCCCCACCGCCTTGCCAATCCGTCCTAATCTTAGGAAACATTTCTTTGCGTAAGGTGCTTTCTAAAGCAAAATCAGAATATATATCGCCGTGAATGGTATGAAAATAGATGTCCGCCCCACGCGCTTCTTCCCAATCTACATCTACAAATCCATTAATAGATTTGGCATGTAGTCGTCCGTTAAAATCACGTATTTCAATATCTCCATTGATCGTCTCTACGCGCAAATTTGCAGTAGCAGGTAAAGTTATTTCAAAAGTCAATTCACTACACGCACATTCTCGATCTCCCCAACGTGAATTTTCACGGTTTTCTTGATCGCAACTAGTGGTACAGTTGAATCTTTTCCAAGTTTTATGATCAGTTAAATCAGCAATAATTTCTAAATTTTGTTGTCCTGCTTGCACTTTCATAACGTGCCTTTTTATCATTTCTTCCTGATCTGTTTTCAACGTGCGCACAATCTTCAATTGCGGCTGATTCCACGTACGAATAGTGATATTTTTAGCAAATTTTAAATTCAAATCTATTGCCTGATTCGTAGCTAAATCGTAAGTTTTTTCGGTCTTTTTAACCATTATCTCCTGCGCAGAAAGTGATGTAATGCAGAAGGTTAAAAGAAATAGTAAAGTTTTCATAAATTGATATTAGAATAGTTATAGAGAATTAGATTTCCTCGTTGAACTGTTTATTACAGCAACTTCTATTACAAAAGTTTTTAGTAAAAATTATCGCATTAATACATTTGTTAATATATTGTTACTTTTTTCATTGAAAAAAAGTAACCAAAAATTCTAGTATTGTAAACTCGCTCCGCTCAAACAGTACAATACCTGCCGCCCGCCGAGTAAGCGCTTGATATTTTTAGTTAATTGCTTAGCACAACAGAAATTGCTATTCATCTTCGCTTATCTGCTCTAAGAAGCTATCAACAAGTTATTTAAACAGTTAAATTGATTTGCCTTAACACTCAGATTCGTGTGAGCCTTAATTCTTTTTACGTAAGTAAATATTAGAACTAATCGTACGTAAATTGATTTCTACGCCGCCATTATTGATACTTCCATTTACTTTGCCTCCGCCTACTCGTTTCAGTCTTTCTTCTCCCATATCAAGCTCAACATTGGTGAAAATTTCTCCTGTCACGGTACTCATACGAATATCGGCTGGTGTACTTTCTGGCATAGTTACATCTACGAAACCGCTGGTATTAGAAATACTACTGGGCAGCTCTTGATTAATTTTAGCAAAAACGACTTCGATATCTCCAGAGGTACAATGCGCCACTACTGGTCCGCTGACTTCTCGAATAAAAATATCAGACCCTTTCCCCTCTACTTCTACTTCGCCCTGCATATCGCTTACCGTAATTTCATTGCCTTGCCAACCCATTTCGATCACTTTCACATTGACACTACGCGGGACTCGGATGATATAATCAATGTCCGCACCAATGGCTTTATAGGCGGTCATTTTATTACCTGATTCTTTTACTTCTAGTCCGATATTGGTATTGTCAACCGCCGAATTAAACATGGAACGCAGTCCCTCGGCACGTGCTGGTGGCCCATCGTAACCATCTTGATTACGGGTTTTAAAAATCACTTCGTTGCCATCGTAACCTTTAATCATCAGTGCGCCCTTTTGAAATTCAATTTCTAGGAATCGCTCCCCCGTCCCACTAAAGGCTTTTTTAAATTCGCTTTGAGCAGTAAGAAAATGCATTTGCAGGGACATTAATAATAGTCCGATAATTATTTTTTTCATGATGGTATTTATTTAATATAAATCAATAAATGATGATGTTTTGACGCAGAAGGAGGCTAATTTTATGACTTTCGTAGGTCGCCACAATGCGGTAGAGCAAGCAGTGAGCGATTTAGTTTTTATTCATTCAAATCAAAAGTTCCAAGCCCTCAGCGGCTTTTTGTTTAACAATTTCATTCGTTTCTTCTTCCTGAATAATACGTTGCAATCCATCGACTGCTTCACTCGCTTGCATGCTAACGAGTGCGTCAATAATCGCAATTTGTAAGAGCGGTTCGTTAATCGTTTTGAGGGTTTTAATTAGTCCATTCACCGCTTGCTGGTTGTTGCCGAAATGAACTAATGCCTCTACCGTTTTCAATTGAACATTTAAGTTATCATCGTTTTTTAAGAGTTCTACAAAGGCTTTAATCACTTGATTATCAGCTATTTTTGATTCTTCTTGACTAATATTCAGTGCTTTAATTCGCTCGCTCGCTGATGATTTCTCCAACATAGATAACACCAATATTTTGCGCTGACTATCCATTTGTTGCTGCATTTGCAGCAATACGGCTTGCTGCTGCTGATTTTTTTGAAACAACACGCCAAAACCAACTCCAACCACCAATAAAGCAACTGCTGCTGCGACTTGCCAAAGGCGGAAGGGCATTTTGACAACCTTAGCAGTTTGCGTTTCGGTCTTAGCTATTTCTTGATTTAAGAAATTAGTAAAACGAGTTTTGGATGCAGCGGAAGGCGTGGGTAATTCCACCTCGTCCATTACCGAAAAAACCGTTTCTAATTCTGCTAACATCTTTCGCCAATCCGCAGATTGAGCCAGTTGTTTTTCGACTACTAAACGTTCTTTGGCAGAAAGCTCATCGTTAAGGTATTTGATTAATTGTTCTTCCATGGTGTATCGTTTTCTTTAGCATTGCAGAGAGCGATTTATTAGAAGTAAGCCGCTCTCTACAACTTCAAAAGCTATTCATTTTCTAATAAAAAATACTGCTTCCGCAATTGCTGAATCGCTCGCATCACGCGCCCTTTTATCGCATTTTCAGAAGTATCAAATACTTCGGCGACTTCGGCATAAGGCATTTTTTGGAAACGCGTTAAAATCAGCAATTCACGCTGTTCAGGAATCAGTTGTTGCATGGCTTGACGCAATTGAATTTGCGTTTCCCGTTGTTGTCCATTTAGTTCGGCATCATCGGTCAGGATGGCTGACCAATCGGTGATATCTTCGGTGCGTTGACGCTGCTGTTTTTTATAAAAATCATTGCGGACATTACGTGCAATTTGAAAAATCCACGCTCGAAAAGCCTGATTTGGTTGATACGATTGACGATAACGAATCAACCGTTCAAATGTATTTTGTACCAAATCTTCACTTTCTGCCCGTTGATAAGTCAGGTTTAAAAAGTAACCCAACAACGGCTGCTGATAACGCGCAAACAACTGCGTCGCCTGTCGCAACTGCCCCGCTTTGATGCGCTGCATGAGTTCTTCGTCGGTGGCGTGGTGTTCGAGCTGCATTAATTAAAATGGGTGTGAATTAAAGGTGTTTGGTAGGAATACTGTGGGTTTTGTAAAAGGTTATGGGTAACTGATTTTTTTTTGCAGATTTTTTTTAAATACTACGAATCACAATTGTGTATGAAATTTGCTTTGGTACTGAAATACTTTATATTTGTTAAGCCCTTATTTCTAATTTAAAAACTTTAGTTTAACCCAATACGGCAATTATGGATATTTATTCAAAGGTAAGCCAAAGTATAGGTGAGGATGAAATAGAACTTGCCTTAAGACAAATTTTAGCAGGCATTGATTCAAAGGAATCTGTTTATTACTATCAATATGTCATGCTGAAATCTCAGTTTGTTGCAACAAGCCGCAAATCAAATATGGGTCTTATCTCCAACGAGCAGTTTGATATTGCAATGAGTAGCATCCGTACGAGTTTGCTCCAATTAGCAAAGGAAATAGCCGATGCGCCTAAAACAGATTCTACTAAAGCAGGAATTCAAATCCATCCACTTGAGCAGTTAGAAAAATTTCTAAATAGCAAAAAAGCAATACTCGTAACTGCCTTATTTTGCATTCTTTATCTAGCAACTATTTACGTGAAGTGGCATGATTTAGCGTCTTTTGTAAAACTAATTATCCCATTTGCCTCTTTTGGAATTGGTATCGGAATTATTATTTCTGCGCTGCCAATTATCAATCCGACCAAATTTGCTTACAAGACCACGATGTATGTACCAATCATCTGTTTTGGAATTGAATTAGTCTTCCACTTTCTGATCACGCCGCTTTTTGCGGGAGGTGGTGATATTAGTGCTAAGCATCAAATCTCTTTTTTTGTAATCAGTGCGCTATTTTTTATTTTCGGTGGATATCTATTAGGATTATTTACTGTAGGGGGATGTTATATAGGATTGTTTTTAAAGGATTTTTATTCTAATTTACTCAGTTTAAATACATCACAATCTTTGGAAACGAAAGAAATGATTGCCCTGCAAGAAATCAAACGCAATCGAATCGCGAATGGTTTTAACATCATCATTGGAGTATTGGTGATACTACTAATTGGTTTTATGGTATAAAAAATGGCAATAGACTTACGAGTAAATCTATTGCCATCAACTTCTAACTTGCAGGAGTATATTTTTAAGTAGTTTTATACATTCACATTAGTAAAAATTTAGCATAAGCCACTCACTATGAACGTTTTACAACTACAAACCACCAACTAAAATACTACCAACTAATTAGTTACTATTCCAACAATTTGCTATTCTCTGGCACTGCAAAATCTGCTTCCGCCGACGTTAAAAAACGTACATTAGAAACCTCTGCTTCGCCTTTCTGATCTTGTAGCCCAATTTTCATATCATAGTACCAAAATTTCATTTTCATCGGGATTGGAATCCCATCTACTTCTTGATAATCGTGGTAGGTTACTGCACTAATTTTCTGCTCGGCTTCTTCCTGCGTACGCGTACCGCCCGTTACAATATAAGCCATGCCTTCGGTCAAATTAGTATTGGGACTTTTAAAAGCAATATACCAATCGTCGGGCGCATCCCCTACTCCATCACCAAAGGTCAATTTAGCAGCATCAAGTGGCTGATCTGGCTCTAAATTTCGCATACCAAGCATTTGCCAATTCGTGCCAGGATCGCTAAATTTAAAGGGCGCCATGACAAAATATTGCCACGTAAAAATAGAAAAACGTGCTCCACCAGCATCGATAGAATCAGGCGCGAAATAGACCTTTTCGCCATCATAAATGGCAGTTGTATTAGTTGTATTATCGGCTTTATCTAAGCGCACTTTAGTAGAATTGGTCGTAGAGGTAATGGTCGCATCTAAACTTGGTTTGCCACCCCAAATCAATTTTATATCAAACGCCAACGCGTATTTTTCTTGAAAATCGCTGACATGGTGTGCTTTTTCTAACTGTCTGACAAACTGCGATTTAGGGGTTTCTAGTACTTTGACTTTGGGGAGTTCAGCTACTTCGTTGCTTGTCGTTGCTTTATTTTCCTGACAGGCAGTGAATAGTAGGATGAAAAAAGTTAAAAAATAAACGAACTTCATAAAGAGAACTTTGAAAGATTTAGTTAATTCGAATTGACCTCGCTTTATTGTTTTAGCGTGCCTTAGACGTTTTTTTAAACGTCTCTACTGCAAATATTGCAAACTGGATAAATCCTGTAAAATTTACACGTTTAACCATTTACGTAGGCGCAAAATACTAACTATTGTAATAATTCCAATCCCAATTCCCGCTGCCGTGACAATTGGAGGATGTATCCCATTTTGTTTTAGAATAATACCAACATAAGCCCAAATCACGACTAATCCAAATAATACTAAATTGCGCGAAAAGAGCACTAAAATGGTTAAAATAGTACCCACAGCTAGCATAATAATAGTCCAATTCACTTCGCCGAAAGGCGTACCATCATAGCCGCTATTCACCAAAACAGTCGTCACATTAGCAATCGTAGCAATGCTAATCCAACCCAGATAAATCGTAAATGGCGCGTGTACCAACCACTTTTCACCCGTCGAGACAGCGCGTCTTCCCACATCTAATTTGATAATTATCAATATTAAAGTTCCTAAAATACCGAGCATCACTAAAAGCGATAAAAATACGATTTGATAATGCCAAACAAAGATCCAAGCGCCATTAAAAATACCATTAGCAACAAATAAATAGCCTAGTCGCTCATGCATTGGCGGAGCAGGTTTGGTACTCGAAAATAAGCCCTGCGCTTGATAAATAATAAAACCAATTAGCCATAAATAGATAAGTCCCCAAATGGAAAAAGTCAGCCCCGTTGGGACAAATAGGTTGGGATAAAGGTCGGATAACTCGCCCGTGTCTTTGCCTCCAAGTGGCAGGGCATTAGCGAGAGTGTTCATGACAATCATGAAAATGAAAGCTAGAATATTAGTGATTTGTTGTGTTTTGTACATATTGAAAACGGTTGAAGGTTGACGGCGGACGGTTGACGGCAGTCCAGACGTAACATTTTGTTAGAAAAAGATACTTTATTACTCAAAACAGCAATTAGATAGATAGGTTTAGACAAATATTAACCTATAGTTATGGAATAAGAAACGTTTTCGCATCCAAGCTACGTTAGTATTATTTTACTTCATTAAAATCCGATAGCTAATGAAAAATACTTTGTTCCTTTTTATTTCCATTTTAAATTTAATCCCTCTACTTACGACAGCGCAAAGCGAGCCTTTATTGGTTAATTCTACTATTGAATCCGTAAAAGTTTACTTGCAAGGAGCTTCCATTGAGCGGAAAGCGACGGCTAATTTATCAAACGGCACCAGTGAAATTACTTTCACCAATTTATCTCCGAAAATTAATCCGCAGAGTATTCGCGTGAATGTGCCTGCGGGCGTTACGATTCTGTCTTTGACGAATCGGAGTAATTTTTTAAAACGCCAAACGGAAAGCGAAGCGATCCAACAATTACGCGCCGAATTAGAGAAAAAGCAAGTCCGTTTTAAAGATTTAGAAGACCAAATAAACGGATTTACGGCAGAACAGAAATTATTAGAAACCAATCAAAAACTAGTCAACGAAGAGCGAAACCTGAGCATGACCGAAATTTTAGCGGCAGCGAATTTATATCGCCAACGTATGACGGAAATTCGGCGGGAGATGTCAAATTTAGAACGCGAAAGAGGGGATTGGCAAAAAGAAATCCAAGAATTACAACGCCAAATCAATCAAGAAGCTGGACAACGCGAATATAGTTCTGAAATTTATGTCACTGTAAAATCTGATGCGATTCGTTCGGCAAATTTCACCTTAGAATATGTAGTCAATGACGCAGGTTGGGCGCCAGCCTATGACCTTTTTGCTGGTGAATTAACCGCTCCAATTCAACTAAAATACCGCGCCTTAACTTATAATAATTCAGGTTTGGATTGGGAAAACATTCCGATTACCTTATCGACTGCCGATCCTTTAAAGAGTGCCGATCAGCCAAATTTAAAGCCGTGGAAATTACGCGAAAATGCAGTGAGTAACTTAGCTAAAGGGCAAGGGCGATTGAATTATCAGCAGGGACAGGCAAACAATTACTTACACGATCTTAATCCAAATATTCGATATGAAGAAGAGGAAACTGAGTTCGTTAATAATGTCCAATTTGAAACCATTGAAATAGCTGATGTCAATATAGAATTTAACATCGACGAACGCTACACCATTCCGAGCAACGCCAAGCCTTATTCTATCGACATTACCGAATACGAGCTACCTGCTACTTACAGCCATTTTACGGTTCCGAAAATAGATAAAGATGCGTTTTTGTTGGCGCAAATTACGGGTTGGGAAAAACTGCAATTGATTACGGGACAGATGAATATTTATCGCAACAATAGTTATATCGGCGCGGCGCAGTTGAATACACGGAATTTTACGGATACGCTCGATTTATCGCTTGGACGCGATGCGAATGTGCTCGTGAAACGCGTCAAACGCGAAGAATTGAGCAAAGAACAGTTTTTGGGGAGTAATAAAAAGTGGACGGCAGTTTATGATTTGACGATTAAAAACAATCACGCTGTACCGATTAATATCGAAGTACTCGACCAAATTCCGATTTCTACCAATAAAGATATTACTGTAGATGTGCAGGAAATTTCTAAAGCGGTTTACAATGAAAATACAGGCAAGTTGAGTTGGAATTTCAAACTAGCTGCAGCAAATAGTAAGAAACTGACCGTCGGATTCTCAGTAAAATATCCCAAAGGACAAAGTTTAGAATTACAACAAATGGAGAAGCGAGCAGTGCCAAAGTTTTATTAAATCACTGCTTTTATATAGACTAATCCTAGATTAGATTTCTCATTGAGAAAGTCCAAACAATTGATGTTCTTAGCCGTTATTAGTTTCCATTTTGGTATGAATTAAAGATGAAGAAATTCATTTTTAACCCGCATCAAATGGTATTTAATTTCAATAAAAAATAAATATTATGGTTTCTGATAAAATGACGGACGCGCTCAATAAGCAAATCCAACTCGAAGGAAAAGCATCTTTTGTCTATTTAGCGATGGCAGTTTGGTGTGATCAGGAAGGCTTAGAAGGTTGTGCGAAGTTTATGCACCGCCAATCAGCAGAAGAACGCGAGCATATGCTACGCATTTTTCATTACATGAGTGAAGTGGACGCTTTCGCTAAAACACCTGCGATTCCGCAAGTAGCGCACGAATGGAGTTCAATTCAAGAAATGTTTAAGGAAGTCTATGCGCACGAACAAAAAGTAACAGCTTCGATCTATAAATTGACGGACATTGCTAAAAAAGAAAAGGATCACACGACGGAAAATTTCTTACAGTGGTACATCGCTGAGCAGCGCGAAGAAGAAAATTTGATGCGTTCGATTTTAGATCTCCTCAAATTGATCGGTACTGGACCACAGAGTTTATACTACATCGACAAAGAGATTAACGCTATCAATGACGCCGAAATAGCAGCGGAAGGTGCGGAGGAATAAAGGTTTGTAGTTTGTAGTTTGTAGTTTCAAATTACTTAAAAGGCACGACGTAATACGGAGTGCCTTTTTTTTTATATATTAATGACTTCGTAACGCAAAAAAACAAAAGGCATAAAACCCGCATAGTAAACTGATTATCATTTGTTTAACTATCCAGATTTTATGCCTTTAAATCTAGTATTGAGTATTAATTTGCCATATATTGCAACTACAAACTACCAACTTAATACTACCAACTAGCTACCTATCTCACTTTCCGCAACTGCCCATTCACATCCTGTACCACAAAAGCATCAGCATAACCCGACCGACGGACATCTCCTAAACGCGATTGTGCATCTGCTAAAGTTGCATAACCACCTAATACAATAATGGTATAAGGTCCACTTTGTTTGCGTTCGATAACGCCCAACGACAACAACGGACGATCATCAAAACGATTCGTACTTCGGAAAGTCGCTACGCGAATTTTATAATTACTCATACCAGAGTTATTCGTAGATGGTACAGAAGGTTGAGTCGTTACGACATTACCTGTTCCAAGTAATACCTTATCTTCTACCTGACGAATGTTTTCCGTTACGATAAATGGCTTATCATATCCATTACTTTTTACCCGTGCTAAGGCACGTTCCGCTTCCAAACGAGTTGCATATACACCTACACGGATTTTATATAAGTTACCTACTTTTTGGTAGTAAACATTACCTACGTTACTTAGATTAGCAAAATTGCTCAAATTTAAACTACCTGTTGCCGCTACTTGTACTGCGAAACCCGTTGACATATTAGTTGTTGGCGGATTAGTCGTCGTCGGAGGATTGGTAGTAGTTGGTGGATTGGTGGTCGTAGGCGGGTTAGTGGTAGTCGGTGGTGTACCGCTGTTAGAAGGTTGTAAAGGCAGTGTACCTAATAAATTAGGATCAATGCTACTACCTGAACGCACCGTGCGACTCAAATCAAAATAACCTGGATAAGAATAACGTACCACGTAGGTCGAGTTAGGACTTAGTGCTAAACTATAGCGACCATTGCTATCAGAATAAGCCTGCATCGTTTGATTGGTCGCAGAATTAGTTGCACTTACCGTAACGTTATTTAACGCCACACGTGAGCGCGAATCAATCACGGTACCCGCATATCCTTCATTCGCTTTTCGCAACAATACTTCGTAATCGCGCTGGGAAGTTCCGATAGTAGAAACCTTAATAATACTCGATAAATATCCCGTTTTACGTACAATCAGATCACAGTTAAGACCTTCATAAGCTTGAAAGCTGTAAATTCCATTGGCGTCCGTTTGAAAACGTCCGTCGCCACAACTACTGAAGTCCACCTCCGCACCTGCAACGGGCTGCCGGTCGGTCGCGTTACGAACTCTTAGCGTAATGCCGCCAGAGTTTTTAGTTACTTTATAAACATCTTCTAATCCCTTTCCGCCTGGGCGGTTGGAAGTCAAATACCCCAAGTTGCGGCGGTAGTCGTAAACATAATTATAATCGTCGTAACTGGAATTTACATTATTCCCTAAATGATAAATTCGTACCCAGTTGTTGTTTTCTTTTTCAGAGCGAAAAATATCGTATCCACCCATTCCTTGGTGCCAATCAGAAGAGAAAAACAAATTCCGTCCATCGTAATGAGGAGAAACTTCATTGCCAATAGAATTAATTGTTGCGCCTAAATTTTCGGGCGTACTCCAAGTTTTTCCAACCCGTCTAGACTTGAATAAATCATAGCCACCAAATCCATCAGGACGATTAGAAGAGAAGTATAAAATGCTCCCGTCTTGATTTAAAGAAGGAAAACCAGTACTAAAATCTGCACCATTATATGGAAATGGTTTAGGATTAAGCCAGTCTCCATTCGCATTGATTTCAGCAATATAAATACTCAATTCCATGCCCGCTGAGGCAATATGCCGCGTTCCATCTACAAAGTTATTCTTGGTATAAGCGACCCATTTACCATTTCCAGAATAGGCAACAGGGCCTTCATTATAAGTGTTTTTTAAACTATTCTTATAGAAACGTGGGGACTGCAAAAAGCCATTGCTCCCCATATCAGCTACGAACAACTGATTCTGAGCTTTGCCTGTCCAATTTGTTGAATTGCGTTGAATATCCGTGCGAGAAGAAGAGTAAACGACTTGACGATCTGGTGCTAAAGCTGCTCCAAAATCGGAAGCAGGTGAATTGACTAATTCATTAGAAATTAGATATCCACTCTGACTATTTCGTTGAGATTTCCCGAAAACGGCACTTTCGGCAAAATGATTACCAATCTCAGGAAAATAACGAGCGTAGTTTAAGAACTGCTTCCGTGATTGGTCGTATCGTTCAAGTGCCATCAATACCTTTCCATAATTTAGAATATGAATCGGATCAATATTAGGTTGTTTAACGGTTTCGGCATACCAGCGGGCTGCCTCGTTCATCTGATTAAGATTACGATAGGAATCGGCTAATCTTCCCGAAGCAACTGCGTTGCTTGGGTTTTTATCGAGATAATCTAAATAGGATTTAATCGCAAGGTTATACGCCTGTAAATCGTACTGCTTGTTTGCTTTGCGCAAAGCAAATTGTGCATTCACAGATACACAAATAAAAAGTGCTAGAAGTGTGCAAGTTAATTTCTGCCAATTTCTCATAGAGGTTGTGGTGTATGTTCTGCCGTTATAATGTGGGTTTAAAGCATTGAGATTGCTGAACTGCTTGGCTAGTTCGTAACAAACCCATTGAGGCATTTTGAATAATATAGTTTTTAAATCAAATTACAATCAATTAATATATGTTGTTATTTGTAATTAATTGATTCAATAATTGAACACTCAATAACTTGCAAATTAGTTTTTTTTTTTTTAATAATCCTAAAATGTGGGAAAATTCATGCTACTTTTTCACGTAAAATCGATTTATTCCACCATTTCTGCGGGTTATCACTGAGAAGCGATTGCAAATAAAAGATCAGTATTGCTAATAGCACCCCAATGATTCCACCTACATAAATATCCCGCAGAAAATGCTGTACTAATACGATTCGAGATAAGCCCACTAAAAAAGCATTTAAAAATAGAAATCCTGCCACCACTTTTTTTTGTGGTAAACAAAATGCAACGAAACTAAATAGCGCAAATCCCGACATCGTATGCCCCGATGGAAAACTCGTTGCCCCGCTATTCAATATAACGCCTTCGATTAAGTTGATTTGCTCCAATAATCCATTCATTTCATAAAATAATCGCGGACGCGGCTGAGCAAAAAAAGCTTTTAGCAAATTGGCAACCACAGTGACAACTAAACCGATAATGGGAACGAAAACGACATACCGAAACTTAACAAAACACAATAAGATAATCGCTATAATATAGGCTGGCTCCTCTCCTACTTTTGTCCAATAACGGAAAAAATTATCCACCCAAAAATTCCGCTGATCACTAAAAAATACAATCCAATCACCATGCTCAAAAACCAATAAGGCAATGAATCCCAATATGATAAAGGCGAAAAATATTCGGAAGAAATATTTATTTTGCTGTAGCAAATTTGCTAAAAAAACCACTGCCATGAAGAGATTGATTTTATACAAAAAAACAGGGCTATTTCTAAGAAAGAAATAGCCCGCTACTCAGATTGATTGTAAGAAAACTATATTATGTCATTTATTCTATTAGTGTCATAGAGATGGTTCATAGTTTACTTTATTAAGGATTAAAATTAACAAAGATTTTTTATATAATAGGAATGAAGACACAAATGTCAATACATATATGTTTTTATAAATTAAATTATTTTGGTTCCTTCCTGCTCTGTACGCATTCTAAACAACTGTTGTAATTCAGAAAAGCGTTCTGCTCCGCTGCGATTATTTATCACACGCCCATCAATTTCGCGTACTAGCGTTAATTCGCCCATCGTTCCCGTTGTGAAAACTTCGTCAGCAGTATAATATTCCATCAAAGAGACACGACGTTCGCGACAAGGAATATCGTTCGCACGACAAATCTCCAATACCAAACCACGCGTAATACCGGGCAAACAACTATCCGCCATAGAGGTATGTACCACTCCGTTTTTTATACAAAAAATATTCACGCCATTTGCTTCGCTCACGTAGCCATCCTTATCCAACATCAGACCAGCATCTGCGCCCGCATGATTAGCTTCTATTTTAGCTAAAATGTTGTTTAGCAAGTTATTATGATGAATTTTTGAATCTAAAAACATCGGAGAATTGCGTCGTACCGAGGAGGTAACCAAGGTAATCGAAGGTGGGTAAACGGGCGGTTTATGCTCTGCCAAAATGATTAAAGTACAACCATATTGATTCAAACGCGGATCCATTCCTGACGTAATTTTACGCCCCCGCGTAAGCGTCAAGCGAATGTGAACGCCATCCTGCATTTGATTTGCGGTAAGCGTTTCTTTTAAGGCTTTTTTGATAAAATCGTTATCTGGTATTTCCTTAAATGCTAACGCGTGTGCTGAATTTTGTAAGCGTTCGAGGTGTTTGTCTAAACAAAAAATACGTCCATCATAAAGGCGTAAGCCTTCCCAAACGGCATCTCCGCCCTGCACTACGCTATCAAAAACCGAAACTTTGGCTTCGTCGCGGTGGTATAATTTGCCGTCGATATAAACTTGTAGATCGGCATTTTTTGGATTGAATGATTGTAACATAAAAAAGAATAAAAATGAGAAATAACTGATGAAGCAGCCAGTAAATAGTAGCAATTTCTTGTGTGTTAAACAATTAACCTAAAAAAGCTAAGCACTTACTCAGCGGACTGCCTGTATTGTACTGTTTGAGCGGAGCGAGTTTACAATTGCTAGTCAAATGGGCATCAGAAAGATAAAATATTGGTTACCAGCACTTTGCTGAATTAATTACTATAACTTTACTCCAAAGAACTATATATCAAAGCATACAACTTATCCCAAAAATCAGGACGTTGAAACGGCACAATTTGCGTCATACCGACGAAAATCAAATCCTCAGATGGATCGATAAAATATTTCGTATTGAAATAACCGCCCCACTCAAAAGTGCCTGGTGATTTATAACTCGTTGCCTGTCCTGCGTCTAAAGTCACGCCAAATCCTAATCCCATCGTCCGTCCTAAACCTTCATTGCGTCCTTTACCCGCTGCATTTTGAACTACCAATTGATCACTCGTCATCACGTCGATGCTTTTGCGGGAGATAATGCGTTTACCATTATAAACACCACCATTCAATAACATTTGGATAAAAACGGCATAATCCATCGTCGAACCAGATGCGCCGCCGCCGCCAGCATAGTGATTATTATCGGGCCAAGTGGGATAACCTTCTATCTGTCCAAAATCGGTATCGGCTGCCATAATAATTTCGCCTTTTTGATTGTAAGTGTAAGCAGGAACTAAGCGTGAATGCGTTTCTTTAGGTAAATAAAAACCCGTTGCCTTCATGTCTAATGGCTCAAAAATATGCTGCTTAAAATATTGATTGAGTGGTTGTTGGCTAATAACTTCCACTACTCTACCGAGTACTTCCATGTTTAAACCATATAAATAACGGTCGCCTGGTTGGAAAATCAATGGTAATTTAGCAATCTGATCCACCATTTCGGCGGTTGTCATTTGTGGATTAGCGAGACCGAAATTCGCCGCGCCCATTTTAGTATAAATCGCTTCGATTTTACCCGGATTAAATGTACCGTAAGTAATACCTGAGGTATGCGTCAATAACTGGCGGATAGTAATGGGACTTTGGGCTGGAACGGTCGTATAAGTCGTATCGGCTGCCGTATAATCAGTTAATACTTGCGAATTTTTAAAGCTAGGAATATAATAAAAAACGGGATCGTCTAAACGCAATTTTCCACTTTCGACCAACTGCATAATCGCTACCGTCGTAAAGGCTTTAGTCATACTAGCTAAACGAAAAATATTATCTTTTTGGTAAGGTTTATCGGCTTTATTGGTTTGTTGACCAAAGGCTTTATTGTAAATAATTTTGCCATTGCGAGATAGCAAAAACACACCTCCTGGGACATGTCCAGCTTCGATGTATGATTGAATGTGTTGGTCAATTAAATCTAGGCGTTCGGCTGATACGTTTACATCGGCGGGAGAGCCATTTTTTAAAGTATTTGCCTCATTTGATAAGCTATAATTTATGTTTGTAGTAGCTGTTTGTGACCATAGAGTCGAACAGCTGATAAGTAGGCAAAAAACAAATAAAAAATTCTTCATAAAATAGGATTTAGGTCAGTTAGAAAAATGGTCAAAATAGTAGGAAATCAATATTAAACTCCAAGTTAGAAAAATCTATGGTTTCAACTAGCAATTTGCGCTAATAACCAATCGCGCTCCATCAATTTTTCTTCTGCTTGAATCGCCTGCCGCAACTCTTGTTTCGCACTTTTTTCAAACGGATTTAATTTGAGTAGCTTCTGAACGTAGTTAATCAACGTGATGTGTTGCACTTTGTGATAACCCAAAATCTTTTTGCGGCGAATGAAATTACGCATGGCATCAAGATGAGAATATAGTGCATCTACTTCGTCTAACTCGTAGTAAATTTTGAGCAAAATCACTTTGGATGCTAAATTCAAAAGAATATTCTGCGAAGGACTTTGTTGTAAAAGTGGTAAAGCTTTATCATAATTACCGCGAAAATATTCTAAGCGCGCCAAATTGAAATAAAAAGCACTATCGCGATATTGTGCATCTAGCGCGTCACGGTAGTTATAAATGATTTTTTCTACCCAATCATACTCTTGCATTTGCAAACCCGTCGTGATAATATTTAAATAACTAAAACGCGACAACTTCCCCGTTTCATCAAAGAGGTAACCATTTTTTAAACCTTCCACATAAAGGTCTTTCAATGCTTGAATATATTCTGCTTGTCCTCGATTTTTTTGGCGAACCGCGTGGTTGATCCCCATCAAGTAAAGCACGCGAATCTCTTGCGGTGGAAATTGCTGTCCATATTCAAAAAGTGTTTTAGTAAAATGCTGAAAATGCGATTCTTCGTCTGGTTTAGTCAATAATAAATAACCAAAATAATAGGCAGCGATACTTGGCAATTCCAATAAATCCGAATCGCGGAGATATTCCAAAATTTCGTTCACAAAGCCCGTTTCAAATTGGGAATCATAGACGTTATGATGCGTTGCCAACAGGCATAAATGTTGCAATTTAGTCGTCAAATATGCTTGGTCGATATTGGTCGAAGAAGCTTGTAATAATTGCCCTTCAGTGGGTTTAAAAAAAAAAAAAAAATGGTGTTGCTCCCAGAGCATTTGATGGCGATGATTGAAGTAAGCGGCATTGCGTAAAGGCGATTTTTCTAGTTGCTGCTCTAGCTTTTTTACACTTTTCGTAAAAGCATTTTCTAATTCTCGTCGCCGATAATGTTTTACTAACTGCAATTGTACATTAAGCGGCTCAACAAAGATTTCTTCTACGACAAAGAACTGTTCCAACAGCTTAAATAAATAACTTTTGAGTAAGCGAAATTTTTGATCATCGAAAGGAGATTTATAAATCGTTTGATAAATTTCCACGTCAGTGGGCGGTTCTTTTTCTTTCAACAAATAAGGCTTGAGTAGATCCATTATTGCCACTACGTCCGTCCGTTGATTAAAGTAAGGAGAGGTCAAAAAACGCTGAAAAGCAGTGATTTCGGTAGTTTGCAACGTAAGCAGCGTTTGATAGAGCTTGGTTTTATACATTTTTATAAAAATAGAATTTAATTATATCTCTACAAATTTTATTAAAAGTTTACTATTTGCATCATTTTTAAATAAAAAAAATAAAAATTATTTTCTACAAATCAGCGTTTTTGTCTTTTCTTTTTTTCCCAATTCGCCGCACATTTGTATCATCAAAAAAAGAGAAACTAATTTAATCTGTCATCAGCTATTAAAGTACTAATCACTGATTGCTAAAACTACTTCTCGATTTATCATCAACGAATAATTTGAGGACGATCATCCGACTGTTAAGATCGTCCTCTTTTTCAAAAATCCCATTTTTTATGTGTTTAACATTTTTACACCGATCTATTGTAACCCTATGTTTAAGTTGCTGCTGCGTTTGGTCGCTGGTAGCGCAAAATTGCGAGAATGATACTACCCCACCAGTAGCCATTTGTAGCAGTGAAATCACGCTTAGTCCGAGCGCAAATGGACAAGTAATACTTTTTGCCGAAAATCTAAATGAATCAAGCTACGATGATTGTAGTGACATTTCTCTGGCGGTCGCACTACAAGGCACCGCAAGTGAAGATGCTCCACCTACCGCAGATCAAATAGAACTAACCTCAGGAGATTACATCGTCGAATTATGGATAACCGATGCTAGTGGAAATACCAACCGATGTTGGACGGAAGTAACAGTACTCGGTGATTGCAACGAGAGTGATAATTTTGCGCCAACTCTGAGTTGCTTTAATGGACTAAATGCAGAATTGAACGCAGAAGGAACAGTTACATTTTTTGCTTTAGATGTTATTGAGTTTGTTAGTGATAATTGTACACCAACTGAAGAACTTACATATCGTATCGAAATCGGCACAGGAGGAGAAAATGCTCCAACAACTACTCAAATCACACTTACCTCAGAAAATACGGGCGTAACTCCGGTCACAGTTTGGGCAATTGATGCCAGTGATAATGCGACCAGTTGTACCAGTAATATTATTATTGGCGATTCCGAAGAAGTGCTTACGATTCGTGGGCAAGTATATGCCGATAGCACTAAAAATTGTGTATTTGATGCCAATGAAAAAGCAGTACAAATCCAACAGGTTAGAGGAATTTTATCACAAGGAACTGACTATACCGCTGGTGTAAATTCTGATGGAAGCTATGCCATTCGTATTCCTAAAAGCGAACTAACCAATGTAGATGAAGTCATTATTCGCCCAGTACTCGAATCTCACTTTATGCGCTCCAGCTGCTCCGATATCGATGTTATAATCACTCCAGAATTGAGCGTTGTAGAGGACGTAAATGTTCCGATAGAGTTATATTTTGACTGCCCAACTTTACAGGTTGATTTACTTTCAGCCGAGTTAACGGCTTGTACAAGCAATCAATTACTTGCTTTTTTCTGTAACTATGGATTAGAAACTGCTGAAAATACTATTCTGGCAGTTACTTTAGACCCTTACACAACTTTGATTAATGCAACAAGTCCTTACACCGAAATTGCCAATGGTACAATTCTTTTCGACCTTGGTGAATTGGCCGGTGCTCACTGTAATTTGATTGGTCTGGATGTTGAAATTGACTGCGCCGCGCCAGCTGGATACGCACACCGCTTTGAAGGAGTCATCACTGCCGACAATACCTGCGAAAGTCTTAATCCTGATTGGAATGGTGCAAGTGTGCGGGTGACGGGTGAATGTGACGAAGCGAGTGACCAAGTACGTTTAGAAATTCGCAATATTGGTGATGATGACATGTCCAATCCTATGCAATACATCATCGTGGAAGATGTCATTTTGATGCGAGAAAATGAATTTGAATTACCTGCTGGCGAAGCCATTAGCATTAATGTAACCGCCGACGGAACGACTTGGAGACTGGAAGCAGAACAGGTAGATTTTCATCCTGGGCAGAGTATGCCTTCGGTAACGATTGAAGGTTGTGGCGGTTTGAATAATGTAGGTTTACCGCTAATTTTTGGACATGATGATCGGGATTTAAATAAAACCATTAATTACCAACAAACCATCAGTACAGCGGATAATGAAACTTTTGTCGGTTATCCCAAAGGCTATAGCGAAGAGCATTTCATTGAACCTAATACTCCTATTGAATACATCGTTCGCTTTCCACAACCTACTGATAATGAACAGATTATCATCGAAGTA
>JBGCES010000182.1:0-9834 GCA_045106545.1 Saprospiraceae bacterium | reverse complement strand
TTGTCTAGCACAAAAATAGCCTCAGTCAAAAATGACGATTATTTCACTTTAACTACTTAATATCTATTTCGCAATCAAATTTCTTAACTCAAATATTTTATTTGTAATGAACAATTTTTTTAAACCCATATTGCTGATGATGGCATTCGCTGTGTCGATGTTGTCGTTTAGTAATGAAAGTTATGCCACGTGTGCGATTTCAGGGATTACATTGGCATCTTCTGAATGTACAGGTGTAGATGAAATTACTGCTGTATTTACAGTTACTTACGATGGTGGTTCTGGAGCAGGGACTTACACGGTAGGTGTTGATGTAAATGGAGGAGCGGCTTCTAATAGTGCCGTTGGTACTAATTCAGGTACTGTTAATGTTACTGTTACTGGTATTCCTGATGATGACGGTACTCTGCAGGTTACTGCTACTCTAAGTGTAAGTTATACTGCTGGAGGTACTTGTGGTTCATCATTTCCTTCTTCTGGTACAGAATCAATCACGGGAACAGCTACTGGTTGTACAGGAGCTACTTGTGATAACTGTATGCCATCTGGTACATTAGCAATCGCAACAGACATGAGCGGTGAAATCTGTAATGAAATGGACTTTCAAGCTCAAGACATTACTTGTGACGGAACTATCACTGGTTCTCGTACGGTTACGTTCACTGCTTCTAACTCGATTACTTTAAACGCTGGTTTCGAATCCAATACAACGGGTACTTTTACAGCTACTATTGGTACAGTGAATTGTGCTTCATTGACGGATGAAGGTGGCGAGGAAAGTCATCGTTTAGGTGTTGCAGCTGCTAATATTGCAGTTGGTGCTGCGGTAAAAGTTACACCTAATCCATTTAGCTCTTCCGCTTCTATTGATTATACTTTAGAAACAGAAGGTCAGGTTATCATTCAGGTATTTAACTTGAAAGGTGAACCCGTTGCTACTTTGATGAATGCTACGCAAGTTGCTGGTCAACACACCGTAAACTTCGAGGCAGCTAATTTACCCAAAGGTTTTTACTACCTATCACTACAAACCGCTAACGAGCGCGTAACGGAGCAAATGGTTATCATGCGCTAAGAAAAGTTTAATTGTTTAACTATTTAACTGTTGAATACATTTTCGTTTCAGTTAAACAGTTCAACGTTTTTCATAGAGAAACAATAAACAATTCAACCCAAAGTTTACTCGACAATAAAAGACTTTGAGATTAAAGAGATTCTGATGGGGCAGTAGTCCTGCCCCGCATATTTTTTTTAAGATGGTTATAGTAAAGGGCTTTCCGCCGCATGGTGGAAAGCCCTTTGTTTATGAGAAGATATTGGACGTTAGACTAGGGATATTGGGTGAAATAGTTTAATTCCAATATCCAATATCCAATTTACGGATTTAACTGAATATCTTCTACGTAAAATAATTCCTTATGAATCGAAATAAAGTATCGTTCTGCAAAGAAATCTACGTTGACGTAACTCGTCGGGTCGGTGGTGAAATCTTCATTGTAATAAATGGCTTTAGATTCCAGTAAATCATCCATTGCCAATTGGAAAGGACGACCTAAAACGTCCTGTGAGAAAATGCGTTCCCCTTTGGTTTCGACAATTTTTAGCGAAGTATCGCCCGTTACTTTTTGCCAACTACGCCCGTTGTTAGTAGAATTATAAAAATCAAAATCATTAAACCCTGTTGCGTAAATGCCGCTATTGGTTTCAAAGAAATCTACAATCCATTGTGGCAAAACTTGTTCTACCGCGCCGTTTAAACCAATCCGAAAGCCGCCTTCCTTACTCGCTAAATAGAAACTGCCGTTCAAAAAACGCACATTTTCTAAATTATCAATATCCAAACCAAGTTGTTCCATTTCGATACGATCAATGACTTCGATACTCGTAAACGCATTATGATTCGGCGTATGCCGCAATTCAAAAAGGAAGCAAGTGTAATGATTGGAACGCAAATTCTTGGTAGGTAGTAAAAAGTAAACGCCATCGTCAGAAAATGCACCGGGATACACGGAAAAGAAATCCAGTTGGAAAAACTCCGTATCGCTACCCAATTCGTTTACTACAAATTCCTCAATTTGCAATGGCGAGCGCGTCAAATGAAACTCAATAATCTCGCGTTCATCTTCATTGCGCGTCAAGCGGACGAATGTATTATCGTTTAAAACGGGGCGACTGTAAACGCTTTGACTTGCATCTAACGGACGTTTCTCCACCAATTCCAAATCTAAGTCATAACGGAAAAACTGGTTATCTGTAATGGCATATAATTCGAAGGGCGTACCGAGCGTATTTTGAATTTTGCGTTCAGCGCGAATATCCAAAATTGACCAATCGACTAATTCAACCGTTTCAGTTGTATCAACGCCGCCTGTGCCAGGATCGGGCTGGTCAATTGGTTCTTCAAAAGTAACCTTTTTGCAAGCGGTGGTGCTGAATAATAGGGCACCAAAGAATAAAAAAAATAGAAGTTGTTTGCCGTTCATAGTAAGTGTTGTGTATGAAAATAGGAAAAGTTATTTTTCTTTGACAAATTCGTGTCAGACATAAAACTGTTCGAGAAAGCGACCGAGGGGTAACACTGAGAACAGTTGCCGACTGATTCATTCACGGAATTTGTTAACGAACCAAAATTATTATGTAAATGGAGGCGGGTAGGAGGGTGTTTGTTGAACAAAGATAATACTTTCTGAAATCATTTCAATTTCCTTAGGGTAGTAAACGGAAAATTTGTATTTTAGAAGCCTATTTTTCCTCCAAAATTTTAAGAAATTATAATGAGAACCCTATTTGTACGTGCTTTTCTGATTCTATTTATTATCACTGCAGGTTATTATCAATCTCGTCCTTGTAGTGGTGATGGTCCTGCTTCTTCTGCTAATTCCATGTTGCATCCAACTTTACTAGAGCATGCTCCTTCAATGCATCCGTTCATTTATAGTTTTCGGGATTCGTACTTTTATAATAAAACGAGGACACCTGATAAAGAATTAATTGCAGATCGAAATATTCAAGAATGGAAGGAGTATTTTAAAAATATTCCAGAGATAGCAGATGTTAAAAAAGTTATCTATGGCTGAAGTACTAAAGATTTAAAATCTATTCAAGCCAAGAAAAATAACTCCACTACTTCCATTTCAAAAAAAATAGCTAATAATACGCTTGTTCAGCATTTAATTAATACCGATTTTCCTGATTTTATACCCTACCTACTTTTTGCAAAGGCTTGCGAACCATACGCGTCTATGCGTGATCCATGGCAAGACAAGCCAATAGATAGTGTTGCAGTTCTAGAACTTTATCAAAAGGGAGAGCAATTATATGAGAATGTTAATGATGAATTTATTCGAATGCGTTGTGGGTATCAATTGGTGAGACTTGCTCATTATTATCAGCTCGATCCAGTTGCAGCTTATGAGAAATTTATTCAACCACTCAGTGCGCGTGAAGATTTACTAAAGTATTGGGCTATGGAACATAAGGCAGGTTATTTGACTAAATCAGAAGACTCTTCGGAGCGTGTAGAAGGTAATTATCTGTTAGCCAAAGTTTTAGGGCATTGCCCAGAGCGTTCGCATAAGATCTATCGGTCATTTAATATCTGGAGAAGATCGGAGTGGAATGCGTGTTTGCGTCTGTGTAAAAATGGGAAAGAACGAGCAATGTTACATTATTTGCGTGGATTAGAAGATCGCTCTATCTATTTGGAGGAAATAAAAGCAATGTACAAATATGCTCCCAATATACCTGAGATAGAGGTAATGATGTTGCGAGAGATGCAAAAATTAGAATCTCGTTTTTTGGGACGAGATCTTAATAGAGGAGCACATATTCAAGAAGGAAATGAATATGTCACTCCTAAAAGTTCACCAGAAACATATCTAAAGCCCGCAAAAGAATTTATCCAGCAAGTGATTGAAGAGAAAAAAGTGGAGCGAATTTATTTTTGGCAAGTTATGAGTGGCTATTCAGCATATTTTGCTGAAGACTATCAAGAGGCAGAACGACTTTTTGAATTAGCTAAAAATGCAGTGCCTGTTAATTCTAAGTGGTATCATCAAATTGAAATATTAAGTTTCGTTGTTCAATTAAATGCCATTGATAACGTGACAGAACGAGAAGAGAAAAAGATTAGTGAAATACTGGTACAAAATCCACTTTATCAGGAATACTTTGATCCAGAAAAAAAACGTCGGCAATACAAATATTTTAATATCAACTTTATCTCTGAAAAGTTAGCACATTTATATTGGAAAAAAGGAGCTTTTGGTAAAGCTTATCTATGTCGTTATTCGATTGGCAGTTTGAAATATTGCAATGATGCGACTATCGCTCGTGCTGTTTTAGATTTTTATGATAAACCTAACAAAAATGCTTTCGAACAATTTTTATTGGAAAAAGAAGCCATTCAAGATCGGGAAAAGATTTTAGGAATTTTGGGTACAGCACTATTAGCCGAGCATAAATTAGTAGCTGCTGAAGAAGTATTAGAGAAGGTTTGTAATAGTTCAATCCGAATTTTTGATCCGTTTTTTGATTATTTGACCTTACGTCAACCTATGCGTAAGAAAGTAGCTTGGTCAAAATATGAAATTGCAGAGGCTGTAAATCAGCTAGAAAATTATTTGCAAAATAATTCAAGTAATACCGCGTCAACTCACCTAAAGTTAGCGCATTACCATTATAATGTTTCCTACTATGGACATGCTTGGTATGCGATTGATTTCTATAAATCTTACAGCAGTATCTTTGGAGGAAAAGAAAGATTTCGTGATGGATTTTATAAAAACCCCAGCTTCAGTTGGGGGCGTCGCAACTACGATTTCCTCGATCTCACTCGCGCCAAATATCACTATCTACAAGTACTGACCAAAACTAAGGATCGTGAACTACAAGCACAAGCCTACTACGGTTTAGAAGCCTGCGATAAAGCAGAAATTGAGAAAGAAGCGGAAAGCGATTGGCATAAAAAACCTGAATATTTACATTATTATTTTGCTGAATTGGCGTGTTACGATGATACACAATTTTATGCTGATATAGTGGAAGAGTGTGCTGATTTTGAATGGTTTGTACAATAATTAGTGTTAGAAAATCGCCTTCAAAATTTCTTCCCGATTCCCTCTGCTAATTGGAATCTTATGTTGCCCCAACTGCAATTGATTTCCTATCAAAGACTCTACCCGATTTTTAGCCACAATATACGAGCGATGTACGCGTAGAAAATTATCAGGTAGCTGTTCCGCTAAATTTTTCATGCGTTCTAGTACCACGTATTTTCCATCTGTACAGTGAAAGCGTACATATTCTCGTAAACCCTCGATAAAGAGAATATCCTGATAGAATATTTTGCGTAAGCTACCATCTACTTTTACGGAGATAAATGCAGGTTCGTTAGTAGTGAAAGTCGTGGTTGAAATTGCTGGCGAAAGACTACGATGGCGTTCTACGACTTTATTGACCGCTTGTAAGAAACGGTCGAAAGAAAAAGGTTTGAGCAGATAATCTACCGCGTTTAATTCAAATCCTTCTACGGCATAATCTGCATAAGCGGTCGTGAAAACCGTCAGCGGCGGTCGTTGCAGGATTTTTAATAATTGGTTACCAGCCAAAACGGGCATTTGAATATCTAGAAAAAGTACGTCAATCGTATTGGTTTGTAAAATTTCGAGGGCGCGGAGGGGCGACTTTTCTTTAGCGACTAATTGTAATTGTGGCGTCTGCTCTACGAAGTTTTCGAGCAGATTGAGGGCGAGGAATTCATCGTCAACGACTAAAGTACGGAGTGGTGGCATGGGAAATATTGTTTGAAAGTGGTTCGATGTGGTTTGAAGGTAGTTATTTGTTCGGTGCTTTGAATTAGTAACCATCAAGTATCTAAAAAGTACTTGATAGTTTTTGTAATAAAACAGCAGTTTCTCATGTGCCAAACAATTAACCTAAAAAGGCTAGTCACTTACTCGGCGGGCGGCAGGTATTGTACTGTTTGAGTATGTTTAAGGTTGATGCGAGGCATCAACGGTAGAGCAAAAGAGTTTACAATACTAGAATTTTTGGTTACTTTTTTTCAATGAAAAAAGTAACAATGCTCTACAAATGTATAAATGTTTATTTTTTAACTAAAAACTTTATTTTAGAAACTGCTGTCTCAATTTGACTTTCAAAGTCACACTAAAAACATCTATTCCTTTGTCAATCCGTAATTCATGAAAATGCGGATAACGCAACTTCAAACGATGGCGGATATTTTGTAAACCGACGCCGCCCGTTTTGTCCTGTTGCTGGTCGCTGCGGTCGTAAGTGTTTTTGGTGGTAAACGTCAATATTTGCTGGTTTAAATCAATAGTAATTTGTATAAACGACTTTGGATTGGTAAGCAAATCTGTGTGTTTAAAGCAATTTTCTACCAATGGAATCAGCAACATCGGCTCAATTAATTGACCTACAAATTGACCATCTTTTACAAAAATAATATTCGGCTCTTCTTCACAGCGCATTTTAAACAACTCAATATAGCGTTCCAAAACGAGTACTTCTCGTAGCAAGTCTAACTGTTCCTTATGACTTTCGTAAATCACATAGCGCAACAACTCAGACAGCTGCAAAACCATCGGCGCGGTACGATCTGAACGCATGACGGCGAGGGAGTAGATATTATTTAAAGTATTAAAAAGAAAATGCGGGTTGATTTGTGATTTTAAAAATTGTAACTCGGCAGCGTTGCGTTCGTTTTCCAATTGCTCTCGGCGGCGTTCACTTTGAAAGCGGTTTTCCATCAATTGATAAACGGTACTGATGGCTAGAAAACCTAAATTGGTCAACATCGCAGCGAAATAGGCATTCCCTTCCTGATCAAAATTACTCACTTCAAGTTCTACGCCTGGAAACCATAAGTTGACGATTCCACGCAAAAAAGTTATCCCACCAAAAAGTAATAAGGTTAATAATATCGTCCAGATGTAGCGGCTACGCAGAAAAAATCGCTTGATGACAATTTCCGTATTCGCGTAGCACAATACTATCAATAAGAAGATATGTAAAATTGCTCGACCCACCGCATCTTGCCACGCCATCGTCTGCAAAAACACCACGACAAATAACGTACTGATCAATATCCAAAACGTCATATGCGACAGTAGTTTCAATGATTTATTAGCATTAGCCTTCATTATTTTTAAATCGTTCATTTAGTCATTTTGACGTGCCTTTTCATCGAAAATACAAACTTTTCTAATCAACCGCTTTCCTTTTCAACGAAAGTCCGTTTTTCATCAACAGATGGTAAATAATGCCTTTAATAACCACTGGTTGAAATCTTCCTACCACCAGTTGAATAAAATTGGGATGCGCTGCTTTTACGCTCACCTTTGTATCAACAAAACGGGAGAAATGATAAGTAGCATTTTTCTTTTTCTCTTCTGTACGTCTCGCAGCCTTCGGCTGCTCGGCAAAGGGCTATTTAGGGAGCGCGTTTTTTTGAATTTTCCATTGGGGAAATAAAAAACGCGCTCCCTTAAAAATCCCCTAGCCACGCCGAAATAATTAATTCGGCAATACCTAAGCGAGGCGACGAAGTCGCCGAGCTTCAATCAATTTTTTTTTCAACTCAGTAATTAGTCCCATTAGACTTGATTTTTATCTAACCTCCAAAATCTAACGTCTAACTTCTTTTTACAAAAAAACATTAAAGTCATGCAGACTATTTCATTCAAATTTTTCACATTATTCGTTTTATTCCTAATGAGCATTTTAACGGCTTGTAACAAAGATGAAGAAAATGTCACCTTAGAAACGAACACCGTCACCGAAGAAGAAATCGTTGATGCCGTTACAGTCGCATTAAGCGAAAACGGTGCAGGTGTTAGCCAAGAAGCCCAAGATGTAGCTACCCTAGCAGATGATTTAGAAAATTTCGTATCCGATGAAATTATCTTCAGAGATAGTCCCTGCGATATTAACCAAGATAGTACAACAACCTTTTCCCACAATGATACTCGCCTTAGTGCCAATTACGAATCTAATTGGAAATGGAAAGTTAACTGTAACAATAACAGTATTCCGCAAACCATTGATTATCAGCGATCAACCAGCGGTACATACGAAACACCACGCCTCAATAGTACCGACGCGGCAACAAGCAGCTGGGTATTGAGTAGTTTAATTACTGGCGATGACTACTTGTTAAACGGCTCTTATTCTCGCAAAGGTACCCAGACTTCTAAAGTACGCGATCAGGTTGAATTTACTAGCACAATCAATATCGAATTAGACAATTTAAGTCTAGATAAAGGAGAGAAACGCATTAGCAGCGGTATTGCAAGTTTCTCTATGTCTGGAGAAACCAATGATGGAAATAACTTCTCCGTAAACGGTGATATCGTCTTCCTTGGCAACGGCGCAGCAACTTTGGTTATCAATGGAAATACGTATCAAATTGAACTGTATTAATCCCATCCAATAACCCAATTTAATCCCATTTTGATATTCATAAATCGAATTTTTTGACGACAGGCGGGGCATTATTCTCCGCCTGCTTTTTTTACCAAAACAAACAATCACTATGCTCTATTTTTTAGAAAACTATGGGTTTTTTAATAGCTGGCTACTGTTTAGTGGTGTCATATTTTTGCGCTACGCTATTTTTGCGGGGGTACTCTTTGTACTTTTTTATTATCTATTCAAACGAAAATTTCAAACTAGAAAAATTGATAGAAAACGCTTGTTGTTTGGGCAGATTCGCCATGAAATGGGTCATTCCCTGCTATCTGCCTTGATTTTTGGTGTTTTTGGCGTATTGTTGGCAATCGCTTGGCGCAATGGTCATACCAAAATGTACTTAACCATTACGGATTATAGCTACGCTTATCTAGCTTTTTCTTTTGCCTTTTTGGTGATCGTTCACGATACCTATTTTTATTGGTTGCATCGGCTAATTCATCACCCACGGCTATTTACTATTTTTCATCGTGTACATCACCGATTTGGCAATCCTACGCCTTGGGCAGCACTGGCATTTCATCCGTTGGAGGCGATAGTGGAAATTTTGATAGTGCCAATTATCGCTTTTCTGATTCCACTGCATCCAATTGCGTTATTTGCCTTTGCTACTTGGTCGCTACTTTGGAATGTGGTTGGGCATTTAGGCTATGAATGTTTTCCCACTGGCTGGACGGAACACCCGATCGGACGTTGGTTAAATACGACCACCCACCATCATCAGCATCATCAGCGTGCAAATTGCAATTACAGTCTGTACTTTAATTGGTGGGATCGATGGATGGGAACGAATGCAGTAGATTATGAAGCGCAGTTTCAGCAAATGACTAATCAATAATTTTCAAAATCATCTTCCATCAAATCCTCTGGCTCTTGATCAAAAAAACGCCACGTAACGATAAATGCAAACAGCAGAAATACTGTACCGATGATCGCTAAAGTCAGAAAATTGGCGGGCGCGAAAGAGCGCATAATGGATACCGCAACGGCGACCCCGAAGAGAGTTAAGAGTAGAAAAATAATGGGCGAAATTTCTTTAGAATCCATAATTACATTTTCGGATAAAACAAGATGCTTTAGCTATGGTTTAGCTGTAGTAAGTTACTGACTGAAATGTGATAGAAATGCCTCTTTCAACCAATCTTCTAGGATAGGTTGAATTTCTTCATTGCTTAAACGACTTTTTGTTGCCCCTGTAAAATTGGGTTCAGCTAAATGTACGCTGATAATAAAGGAGAATTGTTTTTCAAGCTCTTGTGGATTTTCTAAAAACCAATTAAATTTATATTCATCGGTTCGTTCTTTTAATGCCAAAGCTAAACCACGTCTTATACCATCAAC
>JBGCES010000181.1:0-6710 GCA_045106545.1 Saprospiraceae bacterium | reverse complement strand
TTGAATTCAGTCTTTGCGCAATCTCTACCAGCGATTGATTTGATTATCATTGATGATCATTCAGTGGATCATTCGGTACGAGTTGTGGAAGAGTGGATGAATCAGCAGGCTACTCGTTTTCGTCGAGCGTTACTTTTACGCCACGAGCGCAATCTTGGTCCTGCAGCGGCTCGGAATAGTGCGATTGCTCAAGCAGAAACGCCATTTGTATTTATTTTAGATGCCGATAATTTGCTTTATAGCACTTGTTTAGAAAAGCTATATGCGAGTTTACAAAATTGTGATGCTACTTTCGCTTACAGCTATTTAAAGAAATTTGGCGAACGTACTGGAATAAAAAATTTAGGGCCTTGGCAACCCACAAGTCTTACCCAGATTAACCACGTTGATGCGATGGTGTTACTCCGCAAATCCGCATGGAAAGAAGTCGGTGGTTATACTGAAAATAAATTTACCAGAATCGGTTGGGAAGATTATGATTTTTGGTTTAAAATTGCGCGGATTGACGGCTGGGGTGTTTCGATTCCTGAAATCCTTGCACAGTATCGCTCTCATAAACAATCCCGATCTTATCATACTCAAAATCCCAATGCTCACCGCTTGCTTTGGTATTTGTACCGAACTTATCCCGAATTTTGGCAAAGCAAAAGTCAAAAAGAACGATGGAAAGATTATTTACAATTTTGCAAAATATTTGTCAGTCGAACGATTGGTAAAATACTAGGTTGGAAGTGGTTGTATTAGGGTGTATTCAGTAAACGATTAATAATATAACGACCATAGAGAATTTCAAATCTAGTGGCGCAACTTACCTTTGATACAACTCACCTTCTTGAATATCTGTGCTTTTAGTACGCAAAAAAATCAGGTAAGCAATCAGTATATCAGTTTCATTTTTTCTTACTCTATTATTTAGAAACTAGTGCTCCGTAAGTTTCTAACTCACCTCCATTTGTCGTTTCTGAGACATCAATTGATGTATGTACAATTAATTTGCTCACCATGATTTATTTTATAATCAACTAAAAATCAATTACTTATAAAAGTGGTTTCTGGAAACCTCTCAATATTTCTCATCATTTTTTTCAATTCCGATCCGTCAAATTTTCATTTCTGCCTGTTTCATCAGCGAAACATAAAACACAACTAATTTACGAATTAGGAAATTTATTCACTCAAAAATATTTTTTAAAAATGAAAAATTTATTTTTTTTAGCACTGTTATTATTCTCTTTTACTATGACTACGACCAGCTGTGATGATGATGCTGAAGTAATCGAAACCGTCATTGATTCTTCTAGCCCTGTAGGTGATTTAACTGTTAGTAGAGCAGGGGAGATTATCGCACAAAACGATACGAACTCACAAGGTCGGGTAGAATATGGGACGGATGATGCGGGCACTTATTTTGTACGTTTAGGCGATGATTTCCAAACGGTTTTAGCAACGGGTACGGTAACTGTTTACTTATCTACTTCTGATGAATTTGTAGCAGACCCAGGTAATGGCAACCCTGATTTGCAATTGATTGGTTTAGCACAAACCAACGGTGAACTATTTTACACTTTAGATAGCGCAATTGATAGCCGCTTTACACACTTAATTCTCTGGTGTGCTTCGGCGAATATTCCTTTCGGTTACGCTGCTTTAGACCAAAACTAATAGCATTTTTGCTAACATAAATAAGGGTGCGATAAGTAAAAAGCTGTATCGCACCCTTTTTTATTCGCTTAAGTATTGATTAAAAAATAACTTCTCTTTTGGATTTTTTCAAATGATCAACATCTGAATAAAAACCATTCATTCATGATATTGATCACTTGAAAAATTGGGAAATTATTTTTTAAAGGTCATTAATATTAAATACTCATGTTTACTAAATATCACCTTACTGTTATCGCGCTGTTTTCATTATATATTCCGCTCCAAGCTCAAAGTGGTTGGGCACAAGAAAAAGGAAGTTTATATACTCAAGCGGCGGTTAGTTATTATTCTTCTAATCAATTTTATGGTACTCAAGGGCAGCTTTTTGCAGGAGAAAATACCTTTAGCAATGCTTCGTTGAATTTTTATGGCGAATATGGTATTACGAACCAGTTGACCGCCATCGCAGATATTCCCGTACTGCGTAGCAACCAGTTTTCCAATACCGAAAGCGTACTTGGATTAGGCGATCTGCGGTTAGGATTGAAATATCAACTGACCAAAGCTTTCCCCATTGCATTAAGTATTGCGGCAGAAATCCCTACCAATGATGGAATTCAATTCGCATTTACCAATGAATTGAACGAATTGGGCGTTCGCGAACGAATCAATTTACCGACTTCGGATGGGGAATTCAATATCTGGTCTACACTAGCTATTTCTCAATCTTTCGCAGGTGGAAAAGCGTACGGTTCGCTCTACGGGCAAGTGAATTTCCGAACGCAAGATTTTTCTAATCAATTAAAAATTGGTGGTGAGTTGGGTTATAAAGTCATTCCTCCATTGTACTTAATGGCGCGACTCAGTATCCAAGAACGTTTGTCGGATGCCATTACGCCTGGAGCGAGTTTTTTGTATGGAGAAGGTACTACTTTTACCTCTATTGGCGTATCCGCTTTTTATGAATTAAATGAACAATTACGCTTGGTATTATCGTTTGCAGATTACAATGGTTGGCTAACGGATCTGCGGAATATTTACGATGGGAATACGTATTCGGTGGGAATCGCACTGGAGCTTTAATACCAAATGAATCATCTCGAATCCTTGTAGATTGCGTCCAGAGATCTATGTTTTTATTCTTAACCATTGGGTATTGATGGTCAAATGGTGTAATGGTGAAATTGTGAGAGCGGTAAACGCTATTCGACAATTTCACCATTTACCTTACCTAGTTACTTCGCCAAAAATCCATTATTATCCCGATTCACATCCATCAGGCGAATAGAAGGATCGATTTCGACGGATTGAATATTCTCTAAAGAACGTCCAACTTTAAAAGAATAAGTCGGGTTGGTCCACGGCCAATCTTCGATCACGGTTTGAGTCATTCCCTTTGCCTCTTGTGGTTTGTTACCACGCATAATCCGCAAAGGAATATTGAATAATTCTTGTGTTCCGTCGGTGTAAGTCACAACCACATCAACTGGCATCGGCATCGTCCCATTATTGACCAAATCAATTTGGGCTCCTTTTCCATCTACCGCTTTCACGCCTGCTACTGCATAGTCAATTGTATCGGTTGTATTTACCCAATATTCGCGGTACCAATCCAATTCCAAACCTGATGTTTTTTCCATGATACGGATAAAATCATTATCGTTTGGATGCTTGAATTTCCAAGTTTCAAAATAATTCATCATACCTTGACGGAAGGAAGCATCACCAATGATGTAAGATAGTTGATTTAGAAAAATCGAACCTTTAGTATAAGCACCTACACCATAAGAAGCATTGTATTTGAAATGATCCGCATGCGTACTTAACGGTTGTTCAATACCACGGCGTGAGAAATTTGCAAAACCTGCATAAGTACGAGCGTGTGGATTGTCGGAAGCCTTTCCTGGAATTAATCCTTTTTTACGCAAGTGATTCATCGTTTCTGCACTTGCAAAAGAGGTAAAACCTTCATCCATCCACGCATATAACGCCTCGTTTGTTCCCAGTACCATTTGATACCAACTGTGCATCCATTCGTGAACCGATACGCCCACCAAACTACCCAAGGAGCGTTCGCCCGTAATTAAAGTTGCCATCGGATATTCCATACCGCCATCACCACCTTGAATGAAAGAGTAAACAGGGTAGGGGTAAGTACCGTAATTGCGATTCATAAAACTCACTGCCTCGTTCATGATCGCGGGTAGTTTTTCCCAACTATCTTTATTTTGCTCACTTTCTTGATACAAAAAGTGCATCACTACGCCGCCATCAGTCGTCAAGGTCGTGTGTTTATAATCAGGGTCTGCCGCCCAAACGAAATCGTGGATGTTTTCACCCACAAAGTGCCACGTCAATGTTTTTCCTTTGCGCTTCACTTTCTCACCACTTTTTTCGTAGCCATAGCCGACTTTATCAGGATTTTGTAGAACGCCTGTTGCGCCCACAACGTAGTTTTTATCAATCGTAATTTTTACATCAAAGTCACCCCAAACGCCGTGAAACTCCCGTCCGATATACGGATTGGCGTGCCAGCCTTGATAATCGTATTCAGCCATTTTAGGATACCACTGCGCCATGGAATAGTCGATGCCTTCTTTATTCATCCGACCGGAGCGACGAATTTGTAACGGTACTTGTCCATTAAATTCCATGCTAAAAGTCACTTCTTCACCTCCTTTAATGGGCTGTGGTAATGATACTTCTAGAATGGTTCCTACTTCTTCAAATGGAACGGCTTTACCATTCATCGTCAATTTACTGACGCGCAAATAACCGATTTCGTCTGCTTTCAATGCACCAATACGTCCAGCTACACGTGGGTCGCTATCTGGTAAAGTTTGATTGCGCACATCCATCATACTACCTGGCTGAAAAGCATTAAAGTAGAGGTGATAAAAGACTTTATTAAGCTCGTCGGGCGAGTTGTTTTTATATTTTAAAATCTGAGTACCCGTGAATTGATGCTTTTTTACATCAAAATCAACGTCCATGTCGTACTGCGCTGCCTGTTGCCAACGGTCAGGCTGAGCGAACGAAATCGTGGTTAGCGTAAGCGAAAAAAGTAAGGTGAATATTAAACGCATATCTTTATTTAAATTAGGTAAAAAGACGTTAGAAGTAAGAGTTTAAACTACTGGAAAATAGATTCAATTTCTAAATTCAAACGAATAGGATAATGAAATTTGATGATTGTTCCTAAAGCTAGAAGTGAATACTTAGCTAAAAAAAACAGCCAAAAGTAAGAAAAGTAACGCTATTCTAACGTGCCTAGAGGCGGTAATAGTTTGTAAATTAAGATTACAAATTGTTGAATGCTCGTAAAAATTCAATCATTGGCTTAACCTTTTTGTGGTTATCGAGTTATGAAAAGTATGAAAATACAAGAAAAATACGAGTTGACGGATGATGATACGGATCGCATTGTGGAAATGGCGTGGGAAGATCGTACCCCGTTCGAGGCGATTGAATTTCAGTTTGGCGTACCAGAAAAAGATGTGATCCAACTAATGCGACAAGAAATGAAGCGCAGTAGTTGGCGAATGTGGCGCAAGCGCGTACAAAATCGTCCGACTAAGCATTTGAAAAAGCGCAGTTTTGAAGAAGGAAGATTCAAATGTTCAAGACAGAAACGCATTTCTGGTAATAAAATTAGTAAACGGTAAAAAAGGGGACAGAAAATAGACCGATAAATTTAACAGAGGACAACGCATTTTATTTGCTATCTATCTATCTATCTATCTATCTATCTATTGATTTACTTGTTTGTCTTCTCTTCGCAAAGTGGTCTGTCTTTCTTCTATTCTTAGTTATGAAAAAGCAACACCTACCAGAAAAAATCTGTATCGTCTGTGAACGCCCGTTCACTTGGCGTAAAAAGTGGGCAAAAGTTTGGGATGAAGTAAAATATTGCAGCGAACGCTGTCGGCGAAACCGCAAGAAAGGCGTTATTAGCGAGTAACGAGTAACAATTTAACGAGTAACGCGTAACTGCTCGGGTAGTAGGTTAAATCCACTGGTTTTACCCATAATCTAAATATGATAAATCTGCGAAAATCCTTTCGATCCTGTTCAATCCTCCGAAATACTTCGGAGCAGGTAGCGTTCCCATTCCTCGCTCGCGTACACGCCAAAAGTGCAACTAACAGCTACCAACTAACAGCTACCAACTCCTCAAAACTGCTCTCTCTTCTCCGACAAATATTTCCAATACCGCCGAGGCACGTGCTGCAAATGCAACTTCATATTCTTCCGTTCCGGAATATTGACGCTATCAAAGTAAGACTTCCATAAGATTTGAAAATCAGGTTCGGATTCATCTAAAACATCCGTATCGAGTTGCCGCAATTGCAAGCGATGATCGTCCGCGAAAGTAATAAAATCCGTTTTGCGCGTATCGCAATTATAGGAAATACCGTAGCGGCGTTTAGCATCATAAATCAGCCAATGCTGCGCAGGATAACGTTTTTCAAAATGGTCTCCAATCAGTGGCATCACATTAAAATCAGGTTCGATGACGGAGTAATAAATATCGTCTTTGGTTCGCTGAAAGCGAATAAAAGCATGCATTCGATGCACTTCGCGCCCCATTTTTTTCTTTAATTCATGCAATTTCAATACAGTATCATCCGCAAAATTATCCGTGATATTCACCTGCGCTGCCATCGCTTTTTTTACGAAAGTGTAAATCAGATCCGATACGCGTGGCAACTCACTCAAAAAAGCATGATAAAGTAATTTACTAGCCGTTTTGCCACCCTTTTTTTCTACACCTTTGATTACCCGTTTCGCCCATTCAGGCTTCGTTTCAACGAATAACGGCTGGTCAAACAAACTATCCTGCCATTCATCCTGCGGGACAATGCGCGTCGCGGGCGTTTTCAACCGATAGGTCTCAAAAATCGCCGATAGTAAACCTTCGTAAGTACTGTCGTAAGTGTAGATCACTTTTATAAGTTAGTAGTCTTGAAAAGTTGGGAGTTTTTAGTTGGTAGCTGGTAGTTGCACTTTTGACGAGTACGCAAGGGAGGAGTAGGAACGCTACCTGCTCCGAAGTATTTCGGGGG
>JBGCES010000180.1:0-18471 GCA_045106545.1 Saprospiraceae bacterium | reverse complement strand
GGGAGTACAACGGTCTGTAATGAACTAGAGCTACTTGATTGTACCAATGCTACAATTGATACTGATTTCACTGCGACGAATAGTGATACGATTGTACAGTTTACTAATATGTCTGTTGGCAATGCCGAAAGTTATCGCTGGCGTTTTGGAGACGGTGGTTCATCGAGAGAGGAAAATCCTAATTATACTTACGCAACAATGGGTAGCTATGAAGTTTGTTTAACCGCGCAGAATGCCTGTGGTAGCTATACATTTTGCGATTCGGTAGAGGTTGCGTTAAATTCGGGAATCCTTATTGATGTGGCAGGTGAAATTCAGATGATTGATGGACAGACCATGGAGGATGTGATGGTCAGTTGCGGAGGATTGGTTGATACGACCTCGTTTGATGGTAAGTATAGTTTGCAAACCAATGCCCGCGCCAATTGTGCGGTAACACCGACTAAAGAAGATGACGTAATGAATGGTCTGACGACCTTCGATATTATTTTAACGCGAAAGCATATTTTGCGGCTGGAATTATTTGAATCACCTTATCAGGAAATTGCTGCTGACGTAAACGGTTCTGGTACCGTTACCAGCTACGATATGGTACTGATGCAGCGATTAGTTTTGGGATTAGCGGATGAATTTCCAAGTGTACCCGCTTGGCGTTTTGTACCTAAAGATTATGAATTTCCTGAGGGAAGTATTGCTGATTTCCCTGAAACTATTTCTTTAAATAACTTTAATGCGAGTCGTTCGGATGTAGATTTTGTTGGTGTGAAAATGGGAGATGTCAATAACTCTGCTGTTCCTAATTTACAAACTAATCCAACGGAACGTTCTCTACTGCATTCATTTTTATATGTTGATAATCAACAGTTTGTTGCGAATGAAGTAATTGATGTACCGATTAGATTAAGTAAGGAAGCCAGTGGATTTCAATTCTCATTACAACTAAATGATGCCGTAGAAATATTAGCAGTTCAATCCGAATGGAGTGATTTTTCTAAAAATAACTTTAATATAAATGGAGCGCAGCAGCTAACCGTCGCATGGTGGGCAACAGCAGCATTGGCAGAGGAAGAAAGTGTCATTTTAAATTTGAAATTGCGAACTAAACGCGCGGGGAAAATTGCGGATATTTTAAAAATTAACTCTACTCGAATGCAGTCGGAATTATACACGGCTGATTTTGAAGTGACCCATCTAGATTTACAATTTCAATCCACTACTCCGTCTTTCGATTTGTCTATTTTACCTAATCCTGCCCATGATTTTGTTCAAATTAACTGGAAAAAGCAACCGCAAGAGGCAGTAAATATTCAACTAAGACAGCTGACGGGACAACTAGTAAAAGAATGGAATGCTAATTCAGAAATGGCTAATTCGTCTTTAAATATTAGTGATTTAGAAAGTGGCGTTTATTTTTTAACCATCAAAAGTGGTGCGCTACAAACAACTAAAAAATTAGTAAAAAAATAAAGCGAATTGAACTTATCAAAACGATTACCGTTGCTGAAAATATGGATCATTCCGAATTTTTAAACTACCTTCCAACAATTTCCTATAGGGTTATTTTAAAACAAATGGTGTAATTGTCAAATTGTAAAATGGTGTTTGCCGCTCTCACAATTTAACAATTACACCATTTGACGATCAAAACACAATGATGTCGAATAGAAACGTATGTTCCTGTTCGAAATATGGAAAAATTCAGAATGATTCATGTTTTCGTTTTTAAACGCTAATTTGTGCACGTCATCTAAGAATCTACCTATTCATTATAAACTCTTATTCATGAAAAAGATATTTTTTTTTCTATTGCTGGCTATGATTTCATTTGCTTGTGAATCTTCCGATACCAACAAAGAAGCAAAGCATATTGATGACGATAAGATTCCCGCAGTAGTTCAGCAAGCTTTTGAGAAAAAATATCCTGAGGAAAAAAAACCAAAGTGGGAAATTGATCGCAACAATAACTTCGAAGCTGAATTTAAAGAAGATGGCGAAAAATATCGCGCTGATTTTACGCCTGCTGGTGAATGGATTGAAACGGAGATTAGTATTAAAAAGAAAGACCTGCCTAAGGTAATTCGTGATATACTCAAAGAACAATTTCAAGAGTATAAAATTGTTGAATTAGAACTTGTTGATCATGCTAAAAAAGGCATTTTCTACGATGTTGAATTTAAGAAAGATGGTAAAAAAATGGATGTTGAATTTAATGAGCAGGGAGAGGTGATTGGCATGGAGGAGTAAAGAAATAATTCATAAATCTAGCTGTTGAATTTATTCAAGAACCATTTTTTATGTAGGATTTACCTTTGAGATACTTGTTTTAGAGCTTGTGTAAATATTTTAAATTCTTCTATTCATACCAAATAACTAAAGCTAATTTATTAGATAGCTAAGATATTTGTTAATTTTAACAAATTAAGCCCTTCTTGTTTTTATTTTTCTGCCTTTAGATTTCCTTCCTTGAACATTTAAGATACTACCTTTTTTAGTAGCTCCTTGCTGTTATATTATAGGTTTTTTAAAAATATTTTAATCTTTTTTCTCACTATAAATTTCTTATATGAAACTATTTTTCCACTACGCTAGCAGCACAATGTTGCTACTCTTCCTCAGCCTACCGACCATACTTTCTGCACAAAATGGGACTATTTCAGGAACCGTCAGTGACGTGAGTGGCGACCCACTTATTGGAGCTACCGTTGTCGTCAGTGGTACGACGGTCGGAACTGTTACTGACTTTGATGGAAACTATAGCATGGATGTATCTTCCGGTGAATATAGCCTATCGGCTAGTTATACTGGTTACAACAATCAGATTATTGCCGTTTCTGTAACAGCAGGACAAGAACAAACGATTGACTTTACACTTAGTGAAGGTATTGCTATTGATGAAGTGGTTGTCTTAGGTACAAGAGCACCGAATCGGACAAATACAGATTCTCCCGTTCCTGTGGATGTCATCAATGTAGATCAACTGATCAATGTTGCGCCACAGACGGATATCAACTCTTTATTGCACTTTACTGCGCCTTCGTTTAATTCTAATAATCAAACGATTTCAGATGGTACGGATCACATTCAACCGGCTGCACTCCGTGGTTTAGGGCCTGATCAAGTTTTGGTATTATTAAATGCTAAACGCCGCCACCAATCTTCTTTGGTGAACGTAAATGGTACATTCGGTCGCGGAAGTGTGAGTACAGATATGAATACTGTTCCGGCAATTGCCTTGAAAAGTATAGAAGTATTACGTGATGGAGCTGCTGCTCAATACGGTTCAGATGCTATTGCGGGTGTAATTAATCTACGACTAAAAGAAGATGTCAATAAATTAGCCCTTAACGTAACGACGGGTGCGAACTTCACTTCTGAAATCGGACCTTTCGAGGGCGAGCAGAAAGATGTTGATGGTGAAATCGTTAACGTTGGAGCAAACTATGGTTTACCAATTGGTAACAACGGCGGTTTTATTAATCTAACAGGTGAATTTAATTTTCGGGGTTCAACCAACCGAATGCAAGAATTTTCAGGCGGCATTTTTGGTGCATACAATGGTATTGAGCGCATAGCTCGCGCCGACGGTGCAGATGTTAGCGCATTAAGTTTAGCAGATGTACAGCAGTATGCGCCACAGGTGGGCTATTTTTCTAGTGAAGACATCAGCGCCATTAATATGGCAGGTTCGTTGGCAGATATTAGTGGCGTTTTAGGCGCAGATGTTACCGATCAGGAACTTGCTGCGCGTGGTCAGACGCGTTCTGATTACAATATGCGTGTTGGACAATCACAAGGGCGAGGTGGCAAATTCTTTATGAATATGGCACTTCCGTTGGGCGATAATTTAGAATTTTACAGTTACGGTGGAACGAGTTACCGCGAAGGTGAATCAGGTTGTTTTTATCGCCTACCTGGTCAGAGTCGGACAACGACTGCTATCTATCCTAACGGAACCGTACCACGGATCAATTCTGCGATTAGTGATCGTTCTATTGCGGGTGGTATCCGCGGAGAAGTTGCGGATTGGAATATTGATTTAAGTAGTACGGTTGGTTTCAACGAGTTCTTATTTAAAATGGGCAATACGCACAACGCAACCCTGGGCGCGTCTTCACCAACGGAATTTAACGCGGGTGGACACAGCTTTACGCAAAGCACTTCTAATATTGATTTATCGCAATATTTTGAAACATCAGGTATCGCAGGCATCAATGTTGCCTTTGGTGCAGAATATCGTTTTGAAAACTACCAAGTGATCCCTGGTACAGAATTGTCGCATGGTAATTATGATGTCAACGGTAATTTAATCAATCCAACTACTTCAGATGATTTGATCACTAGAGATATTTTGGGACGCAGTCGCCCTTCTGGCTCACAATGTTTTGCAGGATTTTTACCGCAAAACTTTGTTGATGCCGTGCGGAATAGCATAGCGGGTTATGCTGATTTTGAATTTGATATTAGCGAAGACTTCTTAATCAGTGCAGCGATTCGCGCAGAAAATTATAGCGATTTTGGTTCTACTTTTAACTATAAAGTTGCCTCGCGTTATAAACTAAGTGACAACTTATCGTTACGTGGAGCAGTGAGTACGGGATTCCGTGCGCCTTCACTCGCGCAGATTAATTACAATAAAACAGCTACGTTATTTGAATTAGTAAATGGCGTATCCGTTGCACAGGAAGTAGGTACTTTTTCCAATAATTCGCGCGCTGCGAAATTGTTAGGTATTCCACAATTGCAGGAAGAAACTTCACAAAACTTTAGCTTAGGTTTCACCGCTAAAGTTCCAGACGCAGGTTTAAAATTCACCGTTGACGCATACCAAGTTAATATTGACGACCGCGTTGTTTTGACGGGGCAATTTCAAGCGGGTGAAGACAAAGAATTACAACAGATTTTTGAGCAATCAGGAGCTAATCGGGCGGCATTTTTTGCGAATGCAATTAATACTCAAACGCAAGGAATCGACGTCGTTGTTTCGCATTCTGCTTTGTTAGGTGATGGTCTTGTTTTACGCAACGATCTTGCCGCAGCATTTACGCAAACGGAAGCCGAAACAGACAGTAACGGCGATGTAATTGTTAAAGCATCTGACCTACTTCGCGAGAAAGGATTGGTTGGTACTTACTTCGACCAACAGTCGCGTATTTACTTAGAGCAAGCCGTGCCGCGTACCAAAATTACATTAAACAACTCATTGTCTGTCAATAAGTTAACTATCTACTTGCGTAATACTTATTTTGGTGAAACGACTGAAGCAACTAGTGCTGATCTTAGTGATGCATCAATTGACTTTTTCTATTCGCCTAAAGTTATCACCGATTTAAGTTTAGGTTACGGATTTAGTGAAAACTTATTGATTACTATTGGTGCAAATAACCTACTAGATGTTTATCCAGACATAGCTGATCCATCTTTCCAATCTAGTGGTCGTTTCCTTTACTCACGTCGTTCGCCACAGTTTGGCTTTGGTGGTCGTCATTTGTTTGCTCGTTTGAGTTTTACATTGGAGTAGGAAAATAATGGTTTGATTGTCGAATGGTCAAATAGTAATTTGACGATTGAATAATCAAATGTCGTAAAGAAAAAAGCGTATGTGGGAAATGAATTCCGCATACGCTTTTTTAGATTTATCTATTTTGATCTTATTACCAAATTTTACTAAAATCAAAAGTGGCAGTGCAATCATCTAATTCAAATTCGTAGTTCCCCCCGCGCGTTTCTAATTGCAACTCGTATTTTTCTTTTTTTAACTCAAAGACTTGTACTAATTCTTTTTTCGGATCAATCAAAACGTAGTAGCGTGTTCCGAGATTAGAGAAAATTTTCGGCTTTGTCTTCGTATCTTGTTTTCGGCTAGATTTAGAGATAATTTCTACTACCAACTGCGGAGTCGTCGTTACATAGACATCGTCCTGATTTCCATTGCAAACAATGGTTAAATCGGGATGAATGATGCTATTATCACTAATCCTGAGATTGATCGGCAAAAACACTTCACAATCAGGGCAATGGTCAAGTAAAGATGCAAATTGACGATACAATCGTCCATTAATATTTTGGTGTTTAATCGTCGGCATCGGCGATACCGCGTAAGGAATGCCTTCAATTAATTCCCATTTCCCTTCCCAACTTTTCCAATCTTCTACGGTATATTTGGGTAAATCATCCGTAGAAATTTGTCGTCCCTTGATGTTATTTTTCATGATCAACATTTAAAATGAATGACATTTTGAAAATTTCGTCCATTTAATAATAGCTATAAAACGTGCGCCGTCGGAAAGACGGCGTACGTTATCAACTGTAAATTTCAAAACATTTTCCCACTTTCATAGGTTGACAATAGCAAACCCTTTCTAACCACCCTTAACAACTTTCTAACTATTTTTCTGTGAATCAACTACAATACGAAACCTCGCCTTATTTACTACAACACCAACATAATCCTGTCAACTGGTATGCGTGGAAACCCGAAGCGTTAGCAAAAGCCAAAGCAGAGAATAAACCGATCTTAGTCAGTATCGGCTATTCAACTTGTCATTGGTGTCACGTAATGGAACGCGAATCGTTTGAAAACGAGGAGATTGCAAAGATCATGAATGAGTATTTTGTTTGTATCAAAGTAGATCGCGAAGAACGCCCCGATGTAGATCAGATTTATATGGAAGCTTGTCAGATAATGACGGGGCAAGGTGGTTGGCCGTTGAATTGTTTTTTACTACCTGATGGACGTCCATTTTTTGCAGGCACCTATTTTCCACCCCGCCCTGCGCACGGTAGACCGTCGTGGTCACAAGTTTTGACGCGTTTAGCGGATGCCTATTCCAATAAATATGAAACGGTAGAACAACAGGCAACGCAGTTATCAGAAATATTACAAGGTTCAGGCAGCAAATTTATCAATCAAGCGGCAACAGAATTAGAACAAGAAAAAATTCTAAACCCTGTTTTAACCGATAATATTTTTTATCACCTCAAAGATAATTTTGATACGGAAGAAGGTGGTTTTGGCGGTGCACCTAAATTTCCAGGTTCGATGAATCTGAGTTTTTTATTGAGTTACTTTCATTTTACTCAAAAAGAAGAATCCAAGCAACACGCGCTCTTTTCACTAGATCGTATGATTCGCGGTGGAATTTATGACCAACTCGGCGGCGGTTTTGCACGTTACACAGTTGATCGGGCGTGGTTAGTACCGCATTTTGAAAAAATGTTGTACGATAATGCTTTGATTGTCAGCTCATTGACGGATGCCTATTTATTGACGCAAGATCGCATATATAAAGATACCATTGATGATACTTTAGCGTTTATTCAGCGGGAGATGTTGTCAGCAGAAGGTGGTTTTTATTCCGCTTTTGATGCAGATTCAGAAGGTGTGGAAGGCAAATTTTACGTGTGGGATAAATCTGAAATTGATGTACTTTTAGGTGAGGACGCAAAGCTTTTTAATCAATTTTATGGCGTAACGGAAGGTGGTAATTGGGAACATAAAAGTATTCTTTGGTGCGAACATTCGTATGCCGCTTTCGCGGAAATGCATGAACTTAAGGAAGCCGATTTGCGCAAGCAACTGCAACGTAATCGTGAACGTTTGTTTTCGGAACGTACTAAGCGCATCTACCCAGGGTTGGATGATAAAATTCTGTTAGATTGGAATGCGCTGATGTGTTCCGCTTTCGCACAAGCGGCAGTGGCGTTGAATAATGAAGAATATGCAAAAGTAGCGGAGCGAAATTTAGAATTTTTATTAGAAAAATTCGAGCAAGCAGATGGCAGTTTTCATCATACTTATAAAGCAGGTCAAACGCAGTATTCGGCATTTTTAAAAGACTATGCGTATTTAATTGACGCGTTAATTGATATGTACCAAATTACAATGAATACTGATTTATTAAAAAAAAAAAAAAAAATTACCGACTTTGTTCTAGCGAATTTTCTCGATGAAACGCAAACTATGTTTTATTTTACGGCAGCAGATAGCGAATTGATTGTACGTAAAAAAGAAGTGTATGATTCTGCTGTTCCCTCAGGAAATTCGACGATGGTGCGAAATCTGCAACGACTAAGTGTCATTTTCGATGAAGTTGATTATCGTGCGTTAGCACAAAAGATGTTATTGGCGATGTCCGAAACGGTGACGCGTTACCCATCTTCTTTTGGTCGTTGGGCAATGGGCATATTGAATGAAATATATCCCATTAAAGAAATTGCGATTATCGGAACGGAAGCCAAAGAAAAAGCTAAAGCGATTCAGCAGCAGTTCCTTCCTAATAAAGTTATTATGATTAGTGCTGATGGCGATGACAATTTCCCACTTTTGGCAGGGAAAACAGCAACGGACAAGACATTGATTTATGTTTGTGAAAACTATGCTTGTCAGAGACCCGTTGAAGAATATGAAAATGTAGGGTAAAGGTTGTATAAAAGTAGTTCAAAGTGGATTCCCACAACATTTGAACAACATTCGAACAATTTTCACACCACTTTAAACCATTTTTTATGAAATATCTCTTTACACTCTTAACGTTAATCCTTTGCGGTGTAACCGCTACTGCGCAACAATCGACGCAGTATTCTATGTACATGCTGAACCAGTTTGCGCAGAACCCAGCTTATGCGGGGATGGATAATTCGTTGAGTGTAACGGGCGTATTTCGGAAGCAGTGGGTAGATTTACCAGGTAGCCCAACTTACCAAAATGCAAATGCACACCTGCCATTATATGCTGCTAGTGGCGGAATAGGGATTAATTTTGAAAATGATGCAATTGGCGCAGAAGCATCTACTTTGGTTACCCTAGCGTACAATTATCAGTTAAATATAGGACGAGTCGGTATTTTATCTGTTGGTGTGGCGGGCGGCATGTTTCAGAAAGAACTGAATGGTGCTATTTTACGTACGCCCGAAGGTAATTATGAAGGTGTACTTGTTGATCACCGTGATGATATTTTACCCAATACTTTGGAAACTGGTCAATCGCCCGTATTTGAAGCAGGCGTATTTTTTCAAGGAGAACGTTTAGAAATTGGTTTATCGGCAAAGAATTTAGTAGAACCTACCGTTAATTTGAGTGAGAACTTAGATTTGCAATTGGTGCGGACTTACTTTGCTACGATTGGTTATCGGATTGATGTGGGAGATGCTTTAGCATTGCGTCCTTCGGTAATGGTAAGAACGGATGCGATTCAAACTCAGATGGATTTCTCCTTATTAGCTTATATCAATGAAAATATTTTTGTTGGAGGTTCTTATCGGGGTTATAGTGTAACCACAACTGATGCAGTTGCAATCATTGCAGGGCTAAAAATTTCGGAGCAACTTAACTTTGCTTATGCTTATGATTTGACACTTTCTAGCCTGAATTCAGTGAGTAATGGAACACATGAAATCATGCTAAATTATAATTTTGGTAAGCCGATCGGACAAGGGAAATTGCCGCCGATTATTTATAATCCACGGTTTTAACATAAATTTCAGAGGGTGATATATAATAAATACCGTTAATTTTCCTTTATTTTACCAAATATTCCTCTGCAAACTTTAATTCCTCGAATATCGAATCTTAACTCAAACTATTTCAGTCGAGGACATATCAACCACGCTACACCTGTTTAAAGCACCCCAGTGGTAAATTGATTTTACGGCATTTGGATAAGTTGGTTTATTTTTTGTAAGAACAAGGTTTGATGTAGTTTTGAATCTAAGAAGCTACTACACCAATTTTAACGTTCTTACCGCCCTCGCCGCCAATAAAAAAAGCACTTTGGCATAATAAGGTGAATTTTTCCAACGTTCATAATGCGCAAATCGACGCCACACAATTCTAAAAGAGTTAGTAATTATTACTGGGGTTGTATAGAAAAGCTAGAAACATAAGTATTTACGAAAAAATAAACTTTTCTTTTGAAATTTGTAATTGATAACTTTTTCAAATCTCTGAAATTCTTCAGAGCAGGCTATACAAAAAGTTACTATTTCTAAATTAAAAGATTTATTTTATTTGTGTTACTAATAAATTAACGCTTTTCCTCACTTGAATTTCGGCACGAAATTTTAACTTTGCGGCTTGATAGCGCAAATACTCAAAAAATAAAATCAAAGCAGGATTATAGAATGTAGAACTTATCGTAACCTTTACATTTTATTTTTCGTTTTAAAGCTCTTTTTTGGCAACATTTGCAAAAACATCGCCTTTAAGTAACGGTTAAAAAATAACTTCCTATTATTCAAAGAAATTCAGAAAGGAAGCTGTTTTTTGACTCATACTAAGTATATACAATTACTATTCAAAAAGTAATGATGAATCGCTAAATACAATCTATCCGTCATTTATCATTCTATATTCATCATTGCGAATTTAATTTTAATCTGAAGGAAAACACAGGTTCAAAAAATGAAAAGACTACTAAATTTTTCCCTGTTGGTATTGGCAATCGCGGCTCTAGCCTCTTGTGGATCTAAGCAAAACGGTCAACTATTAGGTGTGCTAGAACGTCCGAGTTGGAAAGGTATCAACCCCTACGGAATGGTCTATGTACCATCAGGTACATTACACATCGGTGCGGGCGACCAAGATATTAGCAATACGTTTGTACAACGTCCCAAGTCAATCTCTATTCAGGGATTTTACATGGATGACACTGAAATTACTAATAACGAATATCGTCAATTCGTCTATTGGGTACGCGATTCTTTAGCGCATACTTATTTGGATCACTATTATGAAGATGATAGTGGCGAAGAGCGTCTAGATTGGGAATATGAAGTTGACTGGTCAGACGAAACGCTAGAAGACTTATATTATCAAGGTGATGATCGTTTCGCAGGCAAGAAAGAGTATGACATCGACAAGTTTGTCTTTGAATACGAATGGTACGATTGGAAACGCGCCGCGAACGATAAAGGAAAATCTCCTCGTTCAGCGTTCATCAACCGTAAGAAAGTAAAAGTATATCCAGATACATTGGTTTGGATTCGCGACTTTTCTTATTCTTACAACGAGCCAATGACTCGTAACTATTTTTGGCACCCAGCTTTTGACGATTACCCAGTAGTTGGTATTGATTGGCACATGTCTAATGCATTCTGTTTCTGGCGGACGAAGCTATGGAATAGTTACCAAGCTGCTGATGGTGGTGTGAATTCAGAAGATTTCCGTTTGCCATTTGAGCACGAGTGGGAATACGCTTCACGTGGTGGTCACGATTTAGCTCCATATCCTTGGGGGGCATATTATATGCGTAACGCAAAAGGTTGTTTGTTAGCAAACTTTAAACCTGGTCGCGGTAACTATCCTGAAGATGGTGGTTTATATACGGTGAAAGCAGATGCTTACTTTCCGAATGACTACGGTTTATTCAACATGGCGGGTAACGTAGCAGAATGGACGAATACGGCATACTACGAAAATGCTTATTCTTTTATTCATGACTTGAATCCAGATATTCGCTACGATGCAGTAGATGATGATCCAGAAGCATACAAGCGTAAAGTAATTCGTGGTGGTAGCTGGAAAGACATCGCTCACTTTTTACAAACTGGTGTGCGTCACTACGAATTCCAAGATACAACTAAATCTTATGTAGGTTTCCGTTGTGCTTTGACCTTCTTAGGTCGTTCTTTGAACGATTTCTAATTCAGATTAAAATAAAAATTGAATTTCCATATTAAGGAGACACTCGTAATCGGGTGTCTCTTTTTTTATTTCAGCTCTCTTTTTCGGTTCTTTGACAAATTCTGTGAAAATTTATCAAAGAACTATTTTATCAAATAAATTTCATTTCCATACAATTTATGGCAATATCTTAACGTTTGTTAAAAAAATCGCACTAAAGCAGATAAACAGGTATAAAAAATGTTTTCTCCTTCTTGAAAAAATGTTAAATTTGCGTAGAATTTGGAAAGGGTAATCCAAAATCCTTCCAGAGCAAATTTCCAAAGTATTTGCTACCAAAGAAGATATTTTGCTAACACTATTTTTTCAAAGCTAAGTATCTATATTAACAACTGTTGATTCTTCTATTTTTATCCTATTCTTTTACTTACAACCTCCACCTGTATCGAACACACGATTACTCCCTTAATTATTTAGCGTATAAATTTTCTTTATCAAATAGCATTTTTTTTAATGTTTATTAATTTGATAATCCTTACTTTAGCGCGCCAAAATGAAAGATTCATTTTTTATTTATAAAAAATGAAGAAAAAACTGTTCGTAGGTGTTACTTTTTTCACCTTTAGCATTATACAATTGGAACTTAATTTTCCTTTTCCACAAAATCAAACTATTCAATACGCCTATCTGACTGACTATCAGTCATTTAAATTGTATTTTTAGTATAAAAGAAAGCTAACTTTTCAAACACAAGCGTTAGTCTTTTTCAAAATTCGACAAAAAATCTTTTAAGTAACCGTAAAAAAAAGTTTCGACGATGAGTTTTATTAAATCAAAAGGATTTAAGTACGTAAAAAATTTAATTATTGGTGTGGGTGCTGCCGTAGTATTAATCGGTGCACTTTTTAAAATCAACTCTTGGGAAGGTGGTGAATTAATGCTAACCATTGGTCTAGTCACAGAGGCAATCCTCTTTGTAATGTTAGGTATCATACCTCCAGATAAAGATTACTACTGGGAGAAATTATATCCAGGTTTGGATACTTACAGCTCTCGCTTAACGCCACTTACAGCTGATGCTCCTCAACAACTGGCAGCAAGTTCTCCATTAAACGGCGAAATAGTAGAGCAACAACTAGGAGGAATGTTATCTGAACTACAAACTATGTCTCGCTCCATGACTTCTTTGAAAGCATTACAAGAAGTGGATTTCTCTGGAACCAGCGACCAAATCAAAGCGATGAATAACTTCTACACGAAGATGAATGAAGCAATGGCGAACTTGGGTGATTCTTTAGAAGATACTAAGCGTTACAAAGAGCAATTGAGTGCATTGAACCACAACTTGGGTTCTTTGAACAATGTATATGGTGGTGTATTGACTGCAATGAGCAACATCAATCACACTAAGAAGTAATTAGAGTAACTATTAACTGTTAAGGAGTAACCATACTCTAAGCTCTAATAGTGAATGCTAATTGAAAAGAAAAGGGTTAAGTTTTGTTAACTCAAAACTCAAAACCTAATACTCAAAACTTATAATAAAACATAAAAAGATATGTCAATACCTAAGGAACCCCGGCAGTTGATGATCAACCTGATGTACCTCGTACTGACGGCACTGCTGGCTCTTAACGTATCGGCGGAGGTGATGAACGCTTTCTTTACTTTGGATGATGGTAATAAAGCGAGTATTGCTACCGTAAACACCCAGTTGGACTCAACTGTGGATGGTTTGAAAAATTTATTGAGCGACGACTCAAAAGCTAAATATCGTCCGATTGAACCCGCAATTGATGAAGTTCGTTCTTTAGTATCAGACTTCAACTCTTACGTAAATGGTGTTCGTGATCAATTAATCGATGCAGCAGGTGACCAAGATGGTCAAGTTGGAGATGGAGATTACAAAGAAAGCTACGGTAAGCTTGTACCAAAAGGTAAGAAAAATAAGGACGTTACCACTCGGATGCTTGTTGATGAAGGAAAAGGTGAAGAATTGAAAGCGAAATTGTTAGAAACGAAAGAGGCAATGATTAAAGTGTATTCTGACTTATTGAATGAGTACGGTGAAAAGCCCTTCGGTTTGAATGCACAAGAAGTTGAAAAGCGTATTCAAAGCATTGCAGTAAGTATGCCTTTTGGAATTGAAACAGAAGAAGAATGGTCTTCAACCGGCAAGACCAGCTGGTCAGACTACAAATTCCGTCAAATGCCTTTAGCTGCTGTTCTTCCTTTGATGAGTAAAATGCAGTCAGATGCAACTAGCTCAGAAGCAGCAATGGTTAACAGTATGGCAGAATTAGCTGGTGGTCGTACGGTAGAGTTTAACTCTTTCTTCCCTGTAGTACAAGCTAAAAAAGCTTACGTCATTAAAGGCGATCCATTTGAAGCAGAAATCTCAGTAGGTACCTACAGTACCTCTTTGAATCCTGATGATATTGGAATTTACGTTGATGGTAGAAAGTTGAGTGTAAACAGCGAAGGAAAAGCAACTTACACGACTCGTACTTCTAGCACAGGTAAACAAAGTATAAAACTGAAAGCTGTAGTTAAAAATCCATTGACGGGTGAAGTTAGCGAAGGAACTGGTTCTTACGACTACGAAGTAGGTGTACGTTCTGCATCCGTTTCAGCAGATAAGATGAATGTATTTTACATCGGTGTAGATAACCCTGTTTCAGTTACTGTTGCAGGTGCGTCTTCTAATGAAATTAAAGTACGTGCTTCTGGTGCAACTATCAAAGGTAGTCGTGGTAAATATACTGTTACCGGATCTCGTCCTGGCGAGGCAACTATTACTGTTTCTGGTGGTGGATTACCTCCAACCAATTTCGATTTTCGTGTGAAGCGTATTCCTGATCCAGTGGCTCGTTTGAGTAAATCAAACGGTGGTGCAATGGGTAACGGTGAATTTAAAGCACAAGGTGGTGTAGGTGCATTCTTGGATGGTTTTGATTTTGATGCAAAATGTAACATCCAAGGATATAACTTGACTCGTGTTGCTAAACGTCAAGATCCAGTATCTGCTCCTAATCGTGGTGCACGATATACCGATAAGGCAAAACGTCTAGTTATGGCAGCCAAGCCTGGTGACATTTACTACTTCGATAACGTAAAAGCACGTTGTCCTGGTGATGCAGCAGGTCGTAAGATTAACTCTATGGTATTTAATATTAAGTAAGAGCTCAATAAGTTTGGTTCTCTGACAAATTCCTTGATTAAAGAAAAAAAAAAATGTTTTCAATGCTACCCTGCGGTCGCTTTTTCAAAGCATTTTGTGTCTGACTACGAAATCTGTCAAAGAACGATAAGTTTTTACTTTTGATATACTAAAAAGGTAGCAGCGTCTGCGGATTCTGCTACCTTTTTTTAATTTTGCAGTCTCATGGAGGACAGACACCCTTGTCTGTCAAGTCGCTCACGTACTGACAGATAAGAATGTCTGCCCTCCAATGAAACTTTAACAAAAAAAACGGCGATTTTTATACGCTAAAGATAAAAAATCACGTTTTACTGGCAGTTCATTTGAAATTAGACACGATATTTGCAATTCCTTGTAAATGAAGGTGTTAATTAGCTTTGAAAAAATGATTTTCTACTAGAAAAGGAAAATTATTTTTATCGATATTAGACACATCTAACCTTCTCCTTTCTTGAGGACACGAGAAAGTAATCGTTACAATTTAGAAATGAGGATATTTTGTATGATTTAAAAAATTGTAAAAAATATCGTTAATGCTAAATTCTAACATAACGGTTATTTCTTCGTCAACCTTTAATATCTAAGAACGAAACATGAAGATTCTCTTAAACTTTTTCAGTCTGTTGTTGCTATTGTTAGCAACCATTGCGCCATACGAGGCGTTAGCTCAGATTCCTGAAGCCCCAATTATGACCGAGGCGAGTGACCCGAATGAAAATCGCCCACTAGATGATATTGTTGAAAAACGATTGACTTACGAAAAACGTGTTCTACCTTACGACCATGTACGGGAAGCGGATATTTTTTGGGAAAAACGCATTTGGCGCGTGATTGACATCCGCGAAAAAATGAATTTACCTTTCGCTTATCCAGAGCGTCCTTTCTTTAGTATCTTGATGGATGCAGCAAGTGCGGGTGAAATCACGGTGTATAGTACGGAAGATGATAAATTTTCTAATCCACTCACTGCTGATGAAGTTTCTTCGATGGGTGCAACCGTGGATACCGTTATCACTTTTGATCCGGAAACTTATGAAGAGCAAATTCAAATCGTGCGTAACGAATTGAATCCTGAAGACGTGAAACGTTTCCGTCTGAAAGAAATTTGGTTCTTTGACGAAGAATCTTCTACAATGCAAGTACGGATTTTAGGTATTGCACCTTTACAAGACGTAAAAGATGACAATGGTAACTTCCGTTACGAACAACCGATGTTCTGGATTTATTATCCTGAAATTAGAGAGAGCTTAGCAAGAGAACGCGCCTTTAATTTTGGTAATGATGCCTCTCCGATGACGTGGGAAGACATTTTTGAAATGCGCTTCTTTGCCAGTTACATCTATAAAGAATCTAACGAAAAAGACCAGCGCTTACAAGATTACTTATCAGGTGTTGATCTGCTCTTAGAAGCGGATAAAATCAAACAAAAGATATTTAACTTTGAACACGATCTCTGGTCGTATTAAAAGTTTGTAGTTACCTACAAACTTATACCAAAAGCGGCTTGCAATTTCAGATTGCAAGCCGCTTTTTTATTCTAGTCGCTCACGTAAAAAGTGCAACTACCAACTAAAACTACCAACTCCTCACAGCATATACTCCCACGCCGTCTGATACACCGCCTCTTCTTCACAATACGCTAAAAATTGTTGGTAAAATTCATTTGAGCCAATCGTTGCGCTATCTCCTACGACAATCAATTGTTTCCGCGCTCGGGTCATTGCGACATTCATGCGGCGATAGTCTTTTAGAAAACCAATTTCCTGTTTTGAATTAGAGCGTACCAAGGAGATATAAACCACGTCCTTTTCTTGTCCCTGAAAACCATCAATAGTTTTGATCACCAATGGAACGTCTTGTAATTTTGGATCCTCATCTACTACATTTTTCATGTGAATCACTTGCTCCCGATAAGGCGAAATCAAGGCAATAGAAGGCTTTTCTTCCAATGGTTCAATCGCATCAACCAATTGATACAAGTGCTCGCAAAGTATTTGAAATTCATCCGGATTGTAGCGACTTTGGTACTCTTCATTAATCTTTTCATCAAAACCACAACCGGCTGTATCAACAAAGATTACAGGTGAATTATTTTCGATGGATAGTTGATGAAACTGTACGGACGGCGCAGCCTGTAAAGTGTTTTTGTAAAAAATACGATTGGAGAAACCCATAATTGCTTGATTCATCCGATACTGAATATTTAAAAAATTGATATTTTTTAATCGTTCAATACAGCGTTCAATTAAGGTTACATTTAGACCGCCACGTTGCGCTTTAAATGATTTGACGGTTGGTGGTAATTGAAAAGGATCGCCCGCTAGGACGATTTTAGAAGCTTTTAGAATCGCAATCCACGAAGCAGGTTCTAATGCTTGGGCGGCTTCATCAATAATTACCGTACGGAATTTTCGTTTGCGCAAAATTTTATTGGAAGAACCGACAAAGGTACAACAGACAACCTGTGCTTGATCCAAAATCTGGTCAAGTAATCTATCTTCTAGCTGATTCGCCCACTGCGATAACTCGTATGCTTCTTGCTGATACATTTTACGTTCGCGCCAGTTTTTACCTTTGATTTTGCGTACTTGACGACGTGCCTCGGCTGCCTCCTGCCGTACTTTTTTGATGTGTTTAGCATCTGGATGATTTGACAACTGAAATTCTAAAGTATGCCTGACTAAGCTTTCCTCTACCCGCGAGATATTGCCGATCCGCACCGTGCGCAAACCTTTCTCTGCCAGGCGTTCGGTCATTAAATCTACCGCTGTATTGCTCGGAGCAGTCACTAAAACCGTATTTTCCGTTTGGCACAATAACTCAATTGCGTAAACTAAGGTCGTGGTCTTTCCTGTTCCAGGTGGTCCGTGAATAACTGCTACATCTTGGGCTGCGAGCACATTGGTAACCGCAGCATTTTGAGAATCATTTAATTGAGGAATTCGAGTGGGAGCCGTTTCAGATAAAAAACGAGCTTCATTTTTTCCGAGAATGACATCACGTAGTTCGGCAATTCGATCACCTTTAGCTTTCTTTACTAATTTCAAAGCACGTTCCATTTCCAAGTAGGTGCGTTCGTCAAATTGCACATCTATTCCTAGTTGTCCTTTATTTAACCAATCAGGTAAGTCTTTGGAATTAAGGACAACTTTCATTTTATCTTTCTTCACGTACTGCACCACACCGCTTTTTTCGGGTTGATGCGTTCCATCATTTTTGGTAAACAAACTAACAATGCCTCCTGCCCGAAATTGATGCTTCTTACCTAAATTCTTTGTCCGTTCAATAATCACAAACGCGCGCTCACCTACGGTATAACCCGTTCGGGTAACCAATAGTGGATACCAACTGTAGCCCTGTTCGCGGCGTTCGGTGAGCGAAAGTTTTTGAATGAGATTGCGGTATTGTTCGAAGTCTTCCTGTTTTTCGATCTTTAATAATGCTTCAATTTTTTCGAAGTGCTCAGCAACGGTCATGTACTTATTTTTAATCTGCTTTTTTTATTAAATGCGATGGCGTCGAATAAGTTGCATGTAAGTACTTCAATCAATATAATCGTCACTTTATGACGGGTAATTTTTCCGATATACTGCGTTAAAAAATATTTCCGTAGAAGGACTATGCAAAGATTTTTTGCCTTGCCTATCGA
>JBGCES010000018.1:0-7929 GCA_045106545.1 Saprospiraceae bacterium | reverse complement strand
CAAGCCCATTTTTTTATACAACCGCCCCATCATACCCGCCACGGTCGTCTTTCCCGTTCCTGGGTTTCCGATAAAGACGGAGTGAACATTTACCTGATCCTTTTCTTCAAAACCACGTTCTTGCCGTAATTTCAAAAACTGTAAATATGCCGCGTGATCCCGCACTTGTTTTTTGATGGAAGTCAATCCAATCAAGCTATTCATATTTGCCATTACTTCCTCAAAAGTATGGTTATGATCAGCGTCGGGCGCTAAAATAACGGGCGCAGTTCGATGCGGTAACATCACGCCAGCAGGGCCCGCAATAAATTCTTCATTGACTTCAAACGGAATCACTGCGAGCAGCTTATCCATAAAAATCAACTCGGCGGTATAACGATCCTCCCGCCACGATCCTTTCACATTAGAACCCCAGCCTGCGGTGATTTTAATAAATTCATCGCGCTTTTCAATGCGTTGCAAACGCACGACTTGCCCTTTTAATTCGCGGGCATCGTTATAAAACTTAGTAAATAACTCACACTGCCAGCTCTTACTGTCGTGCAAGTTTTTGAGCATAATTTCTACATAGATATAACGCGTCTCTTCGCTCGAAAACTCTTTGTAGTACACCCGATCATCTTCGCTCACATCATCATAGGGCCCTTCATACAAGCGCAGTGATTGTACCTCCAAATACGGATTTTCTCCTGGCAAAAACTCCTGTCCAGCGTCTTCGATATAGAAATATTTCGTCGCTACCTTCTCCCCTTCTACCCACGCTTCCCAGTAATACGTACCTTTTTTCCAAAACGCCCCTTCGTTCTTATTGCCCCAACCTTCGCGCACATAAACAACGCTATCATACTTACTTACCTTACGGCGAAACGGCAGATTACACAGTTCTTTGCGCCCTTTTTTTAACGAAAAACACTTTAGTTCCACATCAATTTCCCAATCTTCTTCGTCAAATTGCTTATTGAAAAAAGATAATTCGGCGTAGATATAGGTCGTTTCGTAACGGTCAAACACTTGCCGATACTTCTTTTTATTGTCCGCCAACCACTCCGTGGAGGCGTACACCTTGAGTTCGCGGAACTTGTATTTTTTATCTTGTGAGAAATGATACGATTCTGACATGTAGCTGAGTTCTCTTTTTTATCTGGTATAAACCGAGTTTCAAATCTTCGGTTTATCGTTTTTTTCAATCTGATGTTTGTTATAGCAATCTAGGCAAAGCGATATTTTGAACGGCTTTGCGTACTTAAAGTTACATCTTTTTTTTGACTTGTGAAGGCGGTGGATTTACGGATTGGAGGATAAATGTAGGGAAAGGTGGGGAGATATGGAAATTAGTTTTGGATTTTTGTTTTTATGGGAATGTTCGTCAATCAAAACCCCTCCCCCAACTGATACGCCGCCTGCAATATCTCATCCAATTCTGCGTCTCCTTGATTGGTCAAAATCACCGCACCAATATTATTTTCTCGATTAAACGCAACAACGGTCGCTACACCTTGCTCGCCGCCGTCGTGTCCCCATAAATCATTGGTTTTATCCATCACAAATAGGTGTAAACCTACTTCATCGTCAAGATCAGGAATCTGTGGACTCAGCATAGCATCGACTGTGGCAGACTCTAATAATTGCATATTATTGACTTCGCCACCTTGCATAAATGCTAAAAATAGCTGGTGCATATCGCGCGCGGTGGAGCGCAATCCGCCATTGGGATAATCCGTAAAAGTGTAATGTCCAATGGGATCGTAGTCGCGAGAGACGTAATTGTAGGGCATGACAATCGTTCCCGAAATTTCATCTAGTCGCCAAGTAGTATTGGTCATGCCGAGCGGATTGAAGATGTTTTGTTTACAATATTCGTTAAAGTCTATGCCCGCAATTTCTTCCACTAATACTCCAATCAAAGCACTCCCTATATTGGAATATTCGTGGCGACTCCCTGGCTCGAAGTTGTGGAAATTTTCGTTGGCATCATAAACTTGCCCCGTCGGAGAAAGGTAACTTTCTAAATAATCGGCAAGCGCCTTTGGACTGTCTTCACCATAATAATACTCGTCATCCTGCGAACTGCCGTCGGCAATGCCCGAAGTATGCGTCAACAGCATCCGAAAGGTGATGTCAGTCGTTTGATTGGGAATGCTTACGCTAAAAGGAAGGTAGTCATTGATATTATCATCCAATTCAAATTGCCCTGCCTCGTGCAATTGCATCAGTGCAGTTCCAGTGACGACTTTAGAAACGGATGCCATTAGAAAAGGGTGGTCATTTTCTAGTTCAATGCCTTGTTCGATATTTGCCATGCCCAGATTTCTTTCATATAGCACTTGATTTTCTTTAAAAATCAAAACGGATAAAGCAGGTAAATTTTGCGCTTCCATTTCTTCCTGCAAAAAGGTATCGAATTCATCGACGCTATTGATTTCGATGGGATCAGAATCGCAGTTGGTGAAGCATAAAAGAAGGAAAAATGAGAATAACAGGTTAAACGTGAATTTGTGCATGGAAAATAGGCTAATTGAGAATTTTCGGCGGACGTTCGAAGGTTGACGGCACTTCTTACATAAACCCGCAGCATAATCTCAAATGATAAAGGAATTATGATTGCTTTCCTCTAACGACTTTGTTTGCCATAGATTTCATTGGGTAAGAGGTTTTTATTCGTGTAATACGGCGTAAACTAAGTTTCAGTTGATTAATAGACTACGCTGTTACGGGATAACTTTCAGTTTCCCCGTAATTTAAACCATTGAAAGTCAAAGCATTAATTTACGGGGTATCTTAAAAATAACCCGTAAAGCGCGAGCAAGAAAATCGCCTGTTACTTAGTTTACACTACAGTATTTCTATGGTTTAAAAACACAGATGACTGCGTAATGGTGTATATTATTACATGTAAAACAATCACACAATTTGACAATTACACCATTAGAAACCACCTAACCTCTTTTCTACTTCTTCAACAACAAATCTTTCAACACCTTCACGCCCTTCCCTAAATCACTAAAATCAAAAGCAAATTTCACTTCTTTTTCATTATTCATCCATTCTAAATCAGCGCGGAGCGAAACGTTGCCGCCGTGTAGTGTGCCCAATTGACCTTTAAAATCAGCTTCTTTCACATTGAGCAATGCCGCCGAGCCGTGTTTGATAATAAACAACGCAACTTCTCCCGAAAAACCCAACGTTTTTTTCAATGCCTCTAAAGCTTTTCTCTCGCCCTGTAAGATTAACGTTGCGCCCTCTTTTTTAGCCACTAAAGCGATGACGCGACCGTCTGCGTAAGGATTAACATTGAGATATTTTAGTCCATCGAGAATTTTTTGATACCCTTTTAGACCTAAATCTGCCGTTTTATGCAGCGTAAAATAAGACGCGATTTCCGTCCGAATTTTTCCACGTTTAGTTGCATTTTTTAGCGACTTTGGCGTCCGCTCTAATTCCTTCTTTTTCGCATTAATTAATCCCGTTAGGCGATTGACTTCTTTCTGAGCAACCGCAACATCAGCTTTCGCTTTAGCAATTTTTTTACGGTCACCAGCTTGGTCTTTTTCTACCACTTCTACCATCGCAGCGATGTCTTTATCCCACTTGTCTACCTCCCGTTGAGCGTCGTCAATAAGATGTTGTACTTTAGTAAGCGCTTTTACCGCATTGCTCGTTGAATTTTCTATACTTTCCGTCACATTGGTTGTCAGGTAATTGAGCAAGTCGTTTTTCATATAAACCTCCAAACTCAAATTTTCTGCCCGTTGTAAGTTACTACCCTTAGCTCGAATATCGCCTTTGAATACATTAAATACCTTTCCGCCGACCATAAATTTAAAGCCATTTTCGATTACTTCGATATCAGTTTCGGCACTAATACCCAACAAACTCACCATGCCGTTAATCGCTACTTTGGGAGTCGTTTTACTATTCAGTTCCAATTTTAAGGCAGGTTTTGGTTTGCCGTTTCCACCTTTAATCTTCAATATTTTCAAATCAATCGGATCCATTTCGCCTGCGCCGTAAAAGCCTGATTGCGGATCAATATCTAACTCCGCCGAGCCGTTCCAACCCATAATTTTCATCGTGCCCTGCATCCGAAATCCTTGCTCGAACGACTTTTCCAGTACAATCATATCTTGCGGAACGATTTCTACATTGACATCTTGCAAAGCTAATTCCCGCATGGTTTTGCGCATCGGTTGTGGTATTTTGCGTTGCACACTAGAAGTCACCACCACGCCAAACATTTGATCCAAGTTGATTTCATTAAACCGCGCCGCCAGCATGCTGTATTCGGGATGACGCGCATCAAATGCCTAAGTCGCTGCGCCTTCAAAACTGCCAATATTCAACTGACCACTCAATCCGATATTAGGTAAAATAAAAGGCGCGGTCGTAAAACTTGAGCCTAATTGCAAAGCAACATCAGTCATTTTCAAACCTTTTACGCCTAACGGATTATTCCATTCGCCATCCATCACGGCAGTAAAATTGAGCGACTGATCGACCAAACCAACCTCTACTCCACCCGCAAATTCTAATAAATCTTGCTGAATTTTAGTATCCATAATACCTACCAACGCAATGGCAAACGCATTCGGCGCGGGCGTTAAGCGAAATTGTACGCCCGACAATTTAGCGTTACCGCCCATGGATAAATCGGTTTCAATGATTCCCGCCAAGGTCACATCTTTGAGGTGTTTATTCAATAAAGTCGTGACTTGAATTTTGTCCATTGCCAAAAGTGCATCCATTTTCAACTTTTTCAAATCTAAATTGGCGATGTAATTACAACCTTGTTGAATGCCGCCTTTGATTTGCGATAAGGATGGAATTTTACTCGCTTCTTTTTTAGTCTTTTTGGCAGACGAAATAACGATTTTTTGTCCTCCCAAATTGAGCTTATTGAGAATACCGAGGCTATTATGAATATTAGAAAATTTAAAATCATCGTGTAGCTGAAAAGCGGCGACGTATTCCAACTTACCTTTCTTTTTAGCATTTTTATGCAAATAAATATCCACGAGTCCCCAATTGCTGGTAGCGTTTAACGTTGACCACTTTTGGTAAGGCGCGACGGTCAGCATCGCTTCGTTGAGTGCCATATCAACCATCACATCCGGCAGCGAAACGCCTTTGATTTGGCGTTGACCAATAATGCTAGTAATGGCTTTTTGAAAACGCAATTCCTGCTGCGTCGTACCGCTCAACTGCAATTCTTCCTTTTTAGGTGTTAAAGCAGCGGACATATCAACGGCGACCGAACCAAGCTTTGTAATGCCCGTCAAAGTCGCATTGGTGCTACGTTTAGCCTTGAGCGTAGGATTTTCAATCGCGAAGTCAATCACGATATTTTCCAAGGTCATCGCCTTACTCGCCAACATATCCCAACCTTTCACCGCATGAAAAGACAAGTCTAATTGCTTGATTTTACTGTCGTCTTCTTGTTGTTCTGCTTTGGATACTTGGATGCCGAGGCTTTTGAGTTGCAAACTGCGCTCTAGCTCTTTGGGTACGTAGGCACGTAAGGACGCGCCCGCCATTTTCTGCCAAGCGCGATTGCTAATTTTCAACTCGCTACCCGCAGGAAAAGAGAATACGACATCGGCTAATTGTTGATCGCCATCGTAAGCAGCGGTAAAGGCAATTCGCTGTTTTTTAAATAAAGTTGCTTCACCTGTCAACTGCTTATTGGCGGCCGAAAATTGATGACTCGTGATTTGATAGACCTTGTTGTCTAATAATTTTCCAAGTGTTTGTTCTAGTTGTTGTAGCGGTGTTAGTGCCATCGCTATTTGGAAACTTAAAATAGAAAAAGAGAATGCAAATAGGGCTTTCATGTCAAAAGGAATTAAGTACGTTGAATAAAAAAGGAGGGGCGTTAAAAGTTGGTAGTAATGGAGTTGATAGTTGGTAGTCGCGCTAACTACAATAGTAGTACAAGTTAATGTTGATTCGTTATAGCTCAGAACGACTTTTTGCTAACTAAAAGAAGATAGAGTGAGGAGCAAAAAGGTTACCTTGGTGAGTAAGAAGGTAAGGTAAATTTAAAAGTTTTTAACGGATTGGGTAGAACTGATAGGAAAAAATTAACAGGATTATTTTGACGCTGAAGGACGCAGATATTTATGATTCAAGTAGGTCGTGAGCGGCATCAGACCTACTTGAATCATAACAATCATAACTTGTTCCGCAGGATTGCGGAAAAAAATCTGCGTCAAAAATTTACATCCCTGATTTTAAATGAATGCCACCATCAACGGGAATAATCGCGCCATTGATGAAAGGATATAGCTAATATGCCATTTACCCTTGGCTTGGTTTTTAAAAACTTAGTCGTCCATAGCAAGCCGTTAAGACTTATTTTTTTTTAATCAACAACTCATATCCTTGTAGAAATTAGGTTTTGAGAGGAGCTTTCTGCTAAATATTATCAACTTAAGAAATGTAAAATGTAAAACCGCAGAATTTAAAATATAAAAGTTTTCCCTTCTAACGTATACGTCAAGTTCGTGACGCTCCACTTTTACATTTTATGGTTTTACATTTTGAATTTTCAAAACATTATAAATACTATACTGATGATATTTAACAGAAAGCTGCTCCCTAATGAGCGTTTAGCCTAATAAGCAGGCACCTGCTGCGTCACACAATGCAACGCTCCGCCATCCTGCCATAATTTCCGACAATCAATTCCCATTACGCGACGATTGGGGTATAAATCCTGAATAATGCCATTCGCTACGGCATCCATTGGGTCGTTGAAATTGGGTACAATTACGGCTTCATTACCAACGTAAAAATTGACATAAGAAGCGTAGTCACCTGTGCCGCGCACTTTACGTTTGGTGAATGGTAAATGCACGATTTCGTATGGTTCACCAGCGGCGTTCTGGGCATTTTTCATGACTTCATATTCGCCTTCGTAGGCATCTTCGGGCGCGAAAGTGACGATGGTATTTCCGTTGGCAAAACGAGCCGTTCCATCAATGTGATCATCGGTGATCTCCTCCCCTGCAAAACCTTCCAACCAGATGAAATTTTCTACGCCTAAATAGGTTCGGAAATAGTCTTCTGCCTCCGCTTGTGTCATGCCTGGATTACGATTAGCATTCAGAATTGAACTCTTCTTTGCCATCAACGTGCCGTTGCCATCTAATTCGACCGAACCGCCTTCGTTAACCATATTAACTTTGATTTTAGGAATTCCTGTAGCACGGCTAATTTGGTTGGGAATGCGGTCGCAATAGTAGTAATCGGTCTTACCGCCCCAGCCATTGAAGTCCCAATCCGTGATAAACAGTTCATCGTTTTTATCGAAGACATAAACGGGGCCATTATCGCGTACCCAAACATCATCCGTTTTCCAAACAAAAAACTGCAATTTATTCATATTCAGTCCTTTACGTTGCAACAACTGTTTTACTCGCTGCTTTTCGTATTGGTTGTAAACGATGATATAAACTTCTTCGCCCGTATGTAAAGCCTTAGCCATTTCTACCCAAATGGATTCGTAACGGCGTACTTTATCGTAATCGTAACCATAATCATGTGGCCATTGCAACCACGTACCAGCATGCGGTTCTTCTTCGCTAGGCATGTAAAAAACATCGGTAGATCGCGTCATAGTATCATCGGTATTTTCTGTATTTGCAATCGGTATTTCATTTGTTGACAAACTGTCTTTCTCACAAGCAGAAAATATAATTACAGTAAAAATAAAAGCTAACATTTTGATGGATAAATTCATGATTTAAAATTTTAAAGGTAATAAAAACGGTGGACGGTAGAAGGCAGAGCTGTTAAGTGCTAATTTTAATGTAAAATTTAAAATGTAAAACCGCAAAATGTAAAAGTCACACGTCGCGTTCCGAACCATTTTTGCACGTATTCAGTGTACTTTTAAATTTTATATTTAGCCTTTTACATTTTACATTAAAG
>JBGCES010000179.1:0-5010 GCA_045106545.1 Saprospiraceae bacterium | reverse complement strand
AGTGCCATATTTTCCTATGTACCGTCATAGCCATTGCGGGTTTTATCATTCAAAATCGTTTCCGAAGCATTGTTCGCAGCGGGCGTTCCTTGATTGAACGGATAGTAAGCAATCAGTCCATTGCTGGCAGGCGATATTTCGCGATTTTGATTATTTAAAATATCCGCTTGCGAAAGTGCGCGGTCGTATAGACGCAATTCATCCATACTGCCTTTGAAATGCGCTGCCCACGGGAAGTTCGCACAAGCACTTTTTCCAATCCACAATTCGGCATCGCTATCCAAATCTGCCACGGGTAAATCGCGCGTTCCTTCCAGTATGCCATCCACATACATACTAGAAATATTTCCCTTACGGGTAAAAGCGAGGTGGTGCCAGATGTTATCATTAATCGACGTTGTTCCAGATACATCGTATTGAAGGGATTGGGGTTGGTCAATAATTTCCATAACTGGCTTGCCATTCATATCGTATTTCAAACTCCACAACGTTACAAAATTACACTCGCCTCGTTTAGCAACAATATCGACTGAACCTTCACTGCCCATTGTACTATAATCCGTTTTCAACCACAGTTCAATGGAGAAGTCATTGGTACCAAAATCACCTAACGTATCCCCCAAATTAACGTAATCATCTACTCCATCAAATACCAATCCTGGATTAGCCACATCGGGACAATTATCACAATTGTTGGGTTGTAAATCGCCATCGGTGTCGCCCGTGCTCATATCACAAACAGAAGCATCACAGTTGTCACCAATGCCGTTTTTGTTGGCATCTAGCGGTTGAATCGGCGCACCAATCAGCCAGTTGGAATTACTTTGATTGCGTGCAAAATTTTGTAATGTCCCTGCATATCCAGTACTCGTCGCATCCATAATGCTGCTGAGGGATTGATTATCCGCTGCGGGTACGCCTTCGTTCATAGAAAAACAAGCCAAAAGATCGGTTTCTTTTCCACTCAACTCACGTTCGGCGTAAGCCGATAATTCACCAGACGTTCTAGCGGTATTCCAAAAACGTAATTCATCTACCTGACCGTCAAATAAGGGTGCTGTGCCGTTATCTCCACACGCACTTGTACCAATTTTGGTCACGGCAGTATTATCAAAGTCAATCTTAGTCGGTACTTCTAAGACTACATCCAAAAAGCCGTCTATGTAAAGTCGTAGCGAATCCATTTTTCTAACCACTGCAACGTGGTGCCACTGATCGTCATTGATCGGCGTGTTTCCAAAAACATTATTTCTAACTGTTCCGCTATTGTCATTAATCGACTCCCATCTTAACTTACCAGAAGGTTGTAACAGTAGATTCCAGAAGTTCGTAAAACCACAAGCAGCGCGTTTACTAATTATCGGCGTATTCTTACTGCTAGGCACGACCATATCGGTTTTCATCCACAATTCCATCGTAAAATCGTCTGTACCAAAATTTCCTAGCGTACTGCCTAGTTCTACATAATCATCTTGTCCATCCAAGTCTAAACCGACATTGGCAGTTTCTGCACAGAGATCACAGCCATCAGGAATACCATCGTTATCCATGTCTTGATTATCATCATAACCAGAACATTTATCCAAAGGATTAGGCACGCCGTCATTATCCAAATCTAACGTTCCCAATGCGCCGCCTACGTTGAAGTCCCAATAAATCGCCTCAGGTATTTGATTTCCATGTATATCCTGCACGCCCGTCAATTTGATTTTGAATGGCTCAGCGGAGAAACTCGTAATGGGATTATTGGGCGTAATGACAAGTCTATTATTAATGCAAGTAACTTGGGCATTAATGATTTCGTCAAAGAATACTCTTTCTAAAGTGACATTAGCGGCAGAGATGTTACTGCAATTTACATTTTCATCAAAAGTGATGCTAATTTCATCGCCCAACACGTAATTATCATCTGTTGGTTCGGGTGTGCTGAGTACATTTGGCGCGCGCCGATCTAGCAAGCCGCCGATACGCGTTGAATAGACACTATTCAATCCGCAAGCCAATTTTAGACGTAAGTTATAATTGCCATCGGGCACATTAACCACATCCCAAATCACTTCCGTTCCGTACTGAGAATCCACTAAATCACCACTACCCAATACCACACCATCTTTCCAATTGCTCTCCCCTGCTTTCGTGTATTCCAAAACAACTTGGTCGAGATTATTCACATCATAACCATTCATGCGTACCACGATGTCATTGTCATCGCTTTGGTCGATAATAAACCCGTCTTGGGGTTCTATCAAAGTAATATCGCTACACGGGCTTTGGAAAAACGCAGTCAAGGCAATGGTAGAGCTAATGTCTGGATCACATTCAGAATATAATTCAAATTCTAAACCTTCGTAGGTATAAACGGGCGAATTTACCCCACGAGTTACCGTTACGGTCACATTGGGTTCTGACCCAAAAGAAATATCATCTAATGGCTGTGGAGTCACATAAGGACTTCCGCCCAAAGTAATCGCCGCACCATCAGGATTGGTCACTTGCTTGAAGCGAATCATGTAATCGCGCGTCTCTTCCGTAAAGGAAATATTGCCCGCTTTGAGCGTAAAATTCGCTGTTCCATTAGCTGGAACGCCTGCTGCGATTGGGTTGACTGCCGATAGTTGAACCGCGTCTCTAGCGTTCGTACCTTCTTCCGCAGGGCAACTACTTTGACCGCCTTCCAATTCAAAAACGGGCGTTTTGTAAACAGGATCGGTTTTGACCGCTACCGTAAACTCGTCACCCGCATCATCGTCAGCCAAGTGATAACCGACCGTCAATTCGTTGATAGTGGTATTCGTTTCAGAGTCGCCCGATTCCATTTTAAAATTGGTAATCAAACCACCATTGATACCTGAGCCACCGATTTCAAAACCCAGCTCGGAAGTGATTTCTTCGTTGATTTCCATTCCAAATTCGATGGTAGAGATTTCGGTCGTCGTGGTCGTCGTAGAGCGCGTTTTAGGTGAGTTTGCACCAAATGTGAGGCGTTGATCAAAGATAGCTGCGGCTTTTAGTTCATCATTACGTTGTAGCATTTGTTGCCAAACAAGGATCTGATTATCGTAATTTGCTTGCTCCGCAGAGGTCGCCGCGCCATCATCGCGCAGCATCTCCAACTCAGGAATCACTGATTCGCGAATGTGATTTTCGGTGTATAAAAATTCCGTTTCTAAGCCCTTGGTGGCAATGATCAATTGTTTATCAAACAGCACTTGACAGGTCACAGGATCGAATAATACTTCATCCGAAATAGCATAGGCGAACGCTAAAGCTGCGCCGACAAACACATCACCTTCGGTACCGATGATATCGTCGTTATCGTTGGTTTGGAAAGCCTCCGTATTGGTCACCGAAACAATCGTTTCGCTAGAATTTGCATTGGTTGAATTGACTTCGTAAGATCCTCCAACATCGCCCCAAAAAGACGTTTCCGTACCAATTCCAAAAACAGACACTTCAAATTTACTTCCGATCCGTACGTTACCCCATTTGTTCGATGATTCGCCATCAGAAACGTAGAAGCGCGTTGCCGTTTCCGTCGTTTTATTTTCTTCTAAAAAGCTATAACTACCATCGCCTGGCGGGTCGCGTAGAATCAAAAATGGAAGTTGTGGAGACTGAGTAGAAAAGTTCTGTTCGCGCGGTCGTCCACCCGTCACCAAAGCATCAATCACATATTCATCTTCCCGTTCAAAAGTATCAATCGCCGTGATGTTTAGGTTTTTCAAATAAGGGAAAATAATGTTCGGTTTACCTGCAGTTAATTCATATTCGTAAGTACCATTTTCAAAATCCAAAACAATCGGTTCTGCGCCTTTATCGCCGATCTGATCGTTGACACTCAATGTCCCCACACCGACGGGACAAGTACCGCCTTCTTCCCAAATTTTAATCATCAAAGTGGTCGTTTCCGCTTGATCCAACACTGGGAAATCCACACCACTACAAGGGGGTTCTGCCATCCCGATTACCTCTATAACGGGCGGACGGTGGTAGGTAAAGTCCTGATTTTGGGATTCCATCGAAAGATCCACTTCCTTGCTTTGATTGAAAAAGCCTAAAACCGTCAGTTTGTCAAAGCCATTAATCGGCGTAAAATTGGTAATTTTTCCATTGTAAACTCGGGCAGGAATATCATTGATGATATAAAATCCATTGCCGTCGGTCATGCCCGTAATGGTAAAACAATTATCTATATCAGTCAACGTGACTTCGGAAGTTCCCATGAAGGTTTCGCAACCTGCGCGCACGAAGCCCTGCAAAGAAACCTTTGTATCGTCTTCAAAATCTATATTTTCTAAATTATCATCAATATTTAAAGATTGGACATTGGGACTAAAGGTATGTCCTTCAAAACGGGGTTCAATGGTATAAATCCCCTGATTATCTATCTGCAAAGTATAATTTCCAAATTCGTCCGTGATACTGTTTTCTTCGTTAGGATTAATGACTGCCCCATTGAATTTTAGATCCACTTTGACCCCTGCCAGATTACAAGAGGTAGCACCGTAGGATTGCGAGATATTTCCTTTGACGGTAAAGACAGTGATGTCCGTAAAATCGGCAATTCTATCCGTACCAGAATCGATATTTACTGTACTATTATTTGGATTAAAATCGTGATCGGCACGCGAAGGCGTGACCCGAAAATTAGCTGAACCAGGACCGTAGTATAAACCCGAAATTTCATATTCTCCGTTCGGTCCCGTTGTATCAAAGCCCGAACCATTGGCAGTCGTTCCGCCTGATACTGCCGTTAAGCGGGTGACATCTACGCGCACGCCCGCTACGCCCTCATTTAATCCACTCACTATTGTTCCTTTTATCACGCCGTTGGCTTCAATGACATTGATGCGTTTAACGGAAGTGTAAGCACGGGAAGTCACGGTGTTATTGTCACAACCACTAATGATCGCGCGTCGGAACTCAGTCGTTTTATCTAAGACTGGCATATCATAAGATTGACCATTAGCACTACCAGATGCTTTACCCCAAGTCGTCCAAGAAGAGCCG
>JBGCES010000178.1:0-9576 GCA_045106545.1 Saprospiraceae bacterium | reverse complement strand
AATACTCGTCGGAAGTTGCTTAATCGTACTGCTATTAAGCAGTTTTAGTTCAGTAACTAATGTAGCAGATTGGGGTTTCTTTGCGCATCGACGCATCAATCGCCTAGCCGTGTTTACCCTTCCGCCTGAGATGGCTGGTTTTTATAAAAAACACCTCGAATTTATTACCGAACACGCTGTCGATCCCGACAAACGTCGTTATGCCACCAAGCACGAAGGCCCACGTCATTTTATTGATGTTGACCATTGGAGTGATGACCCGTTTAGCGTCGTACCGCGCAATTGGACAGATGCACTCGTTAAATATGCTGAAGTGTATGCGATAAATTTCGCGGGCGATACGACCTTATTATTTTCAAATGAAATAACCGAAAGAGTTGGAACTGCTTTTTTGATTTTAAATGATGATGCGCGAGCTAAACTAAGACACGATACTCTAAATTATGCTACTTATCGGCAGTTTTTTAGAGATAAGATCCAACCACTTTACTACGAAGATGAGTGGTCAATTGACGGAGAAGCCTTTCGGAAAATCTTCGCTGATCCAGCGATTGTAACAGATATTGAAAAGGTGTTTTTTGTAGATGGCTTTTCGGAATATGGTATTCTACCTTATCACCTCGATAAGATGTTATATCGCTTAGCAGATGCCTTTAGAGCGCAAGATCTAAATCAGGTTTTGCGTTATTCGGCTGAGATTGGGCACTACGTCGGTGATGCACACGTGCCGCTTCATACCACCGAAAACTACAACGGACAAATGACCAATCAGGTCGGGATCCACGCTTTTTGGGAAAGCCGCTTGCCCGAATTATTTGCCGATGAGGAATACGATTATTTCGTTGGTAAATCGGAGTACATTACTGATCCTAATGACTATTATTGGCAAGTGATTCAGGATAGCCATAGTTATTTGGATAGTGTTTTATTAATCGAAAAAGACTTGCGCCGCATCTTCCCAAGTGATCAGCAGTTTTGCTACGAAGAGCGAATGAATCGTACGATTCGGACACAATGTACCGAGTTTGCGCGAGCGTATCATAAGCGTTTAGATGGGCAAGTGGAAGCACGTTATCGAGCAGCAATTTTGTCGGTGGGTGATACTTGGTATTCGGCTTGGGTACGCGCAGGACAACCTGATTTGACTAATTTTGGTGAGCTAGCACTGACGGAAGAAGAAGTGGAAACGAATAAGGCGACGGAATCGGCTTTTGAAAAAGGGCAAATTAAAGGGCGGAAGCATGAGTAGGTAGTTATAATTCATTCATAGTGAGTGATTTATCTCATGGTTATTTTTTATCATTAGTATCTCATGTAAAACTTTTCGTGAAAAAATATTGCATTTGTGCATCTATAGGGCATTGTGACTTTTTTCATTGAAAAAAAAGTAACCAAAAATTCTAGTATTGTAAACTCGCTCCGCTCAAACAGTACAATACCTGCCGCCCGCCGAGTAAGTGGTTAGCCTTTTTAAGTTAATTATTTAGCACATGAAAATTACTATTTTCTTGTGTAGTACAATTTTTGAACAATATTAATGAATGGCTAAGGCAAAAATATATCGTTCTGGTTATCGGGTTCGTAAAGCTTACTTTACAGCTTTTCGGATTGTCTTGAGTTATTTGTGGTTAAAGTTAAAAAGTAAAATCTTCGGTCAAAAATATTATGAAAATCGGATTGCGGATTTAAATATAAAAACCGCTTTTCGGGTTCGACGAACGATTATTGAATTGCAAGGATTATTTGTCAAAGTCGGACAAATGCTTTCCGTTTTTAGTAACTATCTACCCGAGCAATTTCAAGCACCTTTAGCCGATTTACAAAATAATATTCCTGCCCGTCCCTACTCCGAAATCGAACAACGGATTCTACAAGAGTTTGGCAAAAAGCCAAGGGAACTTTTCGCCGAATTTTCTGAAACGCCGATCGCCGCTGCTTCTATCGGACAAGCCCATCTGGCTCGTTTACACAACGGAACTCAAGTTGTCGTTAAAGTTCAACACGCCAATATCGAAGAAACTGCAGAAGTAGATCTACGCGTCATCGAAAAATTGACCCGCCTTTTTGCTCGCTTCATGGATATTGAAGGCATGAATCACGCTTACTCGGAAGTGCGCAAGATGATTGAAGAGGAATTGGATTTTAGATTAGAGGCGCAAGCGATGGAGCGCGTCCGCGCAAATTTGGCAGGTGAACCTAAGTTGCAAATTCCAGAATTACATCCTGAGTTTTGTACGCAGCGCGTACTTTGTACGACTTTTTATGATGGCGTAAAAATTGGCGAAGTTGCGCAGCTAAAGGCTTGGGAATTAGATACTTCTGCCATCGGTCATCAACTCGTAGATTTATATTGTAAAATGGTTTTTCGGGACGGATATTATCATGCTGACCCGCATCCTGGGAATATTTTGGTACTGCAAGATGGAACGATTGTCTTATTAGATTTTGGCGCAGTAGCAAGTTTGCAACCGCAAATGCGTACGGGAATTTTAGAATTGATTGAGGGTGCAGTTAAAAACGATACCGAAAAAATCATTGATGCACTTATGCTGCTCGGTTTTATTGCCGACGAAAAAGCAGCAATCAAAATTGCGGAAAAAGCGATTGATGCGCTCCGCAATTTTCTAGAAAATGAAGTTGAATTTGATGGTTTAAATTTAGAAAATATTCAAATCAACCCTTTCGAAAGCAGTCTTTTTAAACTCATCACGGACATTGGTCTGGATGGCATTGCCAATACCGTCCAAATTCCAAAAGATTACGTTTTACTTAATCGCATGGTGACGCTGTTGATTGGGATTTGTACGGCTTTGGATCACAAAATGAATCCGATTCAAGTGGTCGAGCCTTATTTTAAAACCTACATGCTCGGCGAGCGTGGCGACACCGTTACCTTCGTGAAAGATCTGGTGCAGCGCACGGTGACCAGTTTAATCGCCTTACCCAATGATGTGCAGAAAATATTAAAAAAAGCGCAGCGCGGCGAGCTGGAAATGCGCATCGAAGGACAACGAGAACAGACCCTGTTATTTTACGCGTTGGGGCAGCAGTTTTTATATGCTTTACTGCTGATTACAACGGGCGTTTTGACGGTTTATTTATATGAAAAAGGAGAATCGTATTGGATGAAATGGGGGATGGGAATTTGTGGATTTTTGTTGTTTTTATTAATTAAAAATTTGAGGCGCGGAGCGAAGATGAAGCGAAATTTATAATTTGAATTCTATGCCTAGTCCGATGTATGCACGTTGAGAACGCAGGAGTAAAAGATCAAAATCAAACCCGCCATTTCTTTTTTGTCTTTCCGTAAGAGCAGGATTTTCAATCCTTTGTAGATCTACACCAAAGGAAAGTAGGTTGTAGTATGCTGATTAGTCAGTCGGATTGACTATATAAAATAGAAAATTGGCACACGCGGCGTTCGGCGTAATAGTACTAGCGAGCACTTAATCCATAAGTGAATCCAGTAGTTTCAAGTGGGTCTCTACGACTAACTCGGTAAGTGGTGTCTGTACTAAAAAGAAATATACTTCTTTCAATAGCCACATCTTGGTAATTCTGTTCTTGGGTGTAAACTTGCAACCCGATATTCGCGCCAACGTACCGCTGACCAAAACTAAAAAATGCTGTATGTAATAATACAATTAGAAAAGACCACTTCATGTTTTATCTGATTTTTAAGTTGCAAAAGTAACTTATTTATCAAAAAGTAGCACGTTTACGCGTGAAAAAGTGGTCTTTATCTTGTTTTTTTAGATTTTTACCGCCTTGATTTGCCGACTATTCCGAGGTCAATCGCCACTGCTACCACCATTCCTACCGTAGAAACCGTATCCCAGCCACCGCCAAAGTAATTAATAACAACACTATACCAGAGCGTAGAGAAAGGCAGAAATATTAGACCAAGCAGGAGATACAAAGTATTATTGAGTGCGCCACTAAACCAGCCAGTAAAGAACCAAAGTACGACGATAATGGCACGAGGAAAGAATAAACCAAGGATGAGTAGTAAAGGCATAAGCGAAAGATTTTATTTGTAATGACTATGTAAAGCGAAAATAGCATAACATGTTCGATTTATGTTCACGATCAGATTACTATCTTTGACTTAAAAGACTATGCGCCGTTTTTACTTACCATTATTGTCGTTACTTCTTTTGGCAAACTGTGGTCAGCCCAACGAAAATCCCACACTTACTTCTGTTTCTTCATACCAAGTCATCGCTTACGTTCACGGCTTGGAAGACAACTGGGGCGTTGATTTTGCGAAAGCGAATCAAATCACGCACATCAATTTTGCTTTCGCCAATATTGTAAACGGAAAAGTAACCGAAGGATCGCCTAATGATGCGGAAGTGATTCGCAAGCTGCACGCATTAAAACGCGTCAATCCCAATTTAAAAATTTTAGTCTCCGTTGGTGGCTGGACGTGGTCAACGCATTTTTCGGACGTCGCGCTAACCGCAGATTCACGCGAAGTCTTTGCGCAAAGTGCTGTTGATTTTTTGAAAAAACACCGGTTGGACGGTATTGACTTGGATTGGGAATATCCAGGATTACCAGGCATAGGAAATCCGCATCGCCCTGAAGACAAGGAAAACTTCACGGCATTATTAAAATTGATTCGTGAAAAGTTAGATGCTTACGGTGTAAACGCAAACCATTATTTATTGACCATTGCTACGGCTGCCAGCCAAGCCTATCTCGATCATACCGACCTCGCGGTTGCTCACCAATATTTGGATTTTATCAATATTATGACCTACGATTATCATGGCGCGTGGACTCCCAAAACGGGGCATCATTCCAATTTAGTCGTTTCCAAATATGATGATAATCCAACCTTAGTCAGTTCTACAATCGCTACGCAGCAACATATTGCGGCAGGTATTCCCATTGAGAAATTAGTATTAGGCGTTCCTTTTTACGGTCGCTGGTGGACAGGCGTTAATCCGTTGAATAATGGATTGTATCAATCAGCAGCGACTGGAAAAGGTGGTGGTTTTGATTATAAAATCATTGCCGATAGTCTGCTGCAACGCGAAGACTTTACTTATTACTGGGATACGTTAGCACAAGCCCCTTATTTATGGCGAGCGGCGGATAGCACTTTTGTCACCTATGAAAATCCAAGCTCGTTACGTGCTAAAATTGACTTTGTAAAAGAAGCGGGCATGGGCGGTCTGATGTTTTGGGAATTTAATGGTGATAATGGCGAATTGCTTGATACGATAGAGGAGCATTTACGATGATGTGATCATTGTATCAGACGGAATAGTTATTATTTGCATTGCGTATTTATTCGAAATCATATTCCTGAAAGGAACGAACTATGAATAGCCGCAATATTTTATGGGTCTTTGACAATTTTTGCAAAAAAAACTTAATGAATGATTTATCAAAACACAATTGATGTCTAAAACTAGACATTATTATATCTAGTAACCACGCTGTGGTTACCGAATTGCAAAAAATGTCAAAGGACCTATTTTTTCACAAACCGCTCCATCCATTTTTCGTTGCTCGTTTCAATTTGTAATTGATAAATACCACTCGGCAAAGTCTTCACCTCAATCGACTGTTTAGTAGCAAATTTTTCGCGCCATATTTGTTTCCCATCTACAGTGAAAATAGTTGCAACAACTGATTCCTCAAGATTCAGTCGATTGGTAAATTGCCACTGAAGCGTCTGCTCAACGGGATTAGGAAAAATAGTTAATTGATTAGCAAAATCATTTTCTTTCGTTACACTGACTACTTTTGAAAAGTTTGTATTCGATTGATTATCAATTAATTGCAAACGGTAATAATTTATTTTCAAAAATGGATTTTTATCAATAAATTGATACTTGCTCGTTTCATTTACCGCGACCGTTCCAATCGAATTCCAATGATTACCTGCCACGCTACGTTCCACAACAAATTGCTGCGTAGCCTCATCATTACGCGTTGACCATTCCAAAACGACAGTATTCCTTGCCGTCCAATTCGCTTGTAAATCCACTTGGGCAATCGGCAGTGCCGTACCACAAGCCGATTCTGCTAACCGAATATTATCAATAAATAACTGATTTCCATGATCACTTACATTGGTAAATGTCAATTCTACTTGCTGTCCAATAAACGCCGATACATCAACGCATTCACTTCGCCAATCATCGCAGGTAGGCGTAAAAAGTTGAGTTTGATTAGCAACCGTAGCTAGTTCCGTTCCCGCTTTTGAGAAAACCGTGGTTGAGGCATTGCTACCGCAAGACTGAATACTAACTTGTAGCGCGTCCGCGCGATTAGCATCAAACGCAGCATAAGCTACTTCAAATTGTAAAAAAGCAGAACGAAAATGGGTTAAATCAACCGTTTGTTGCAGATGGTCTAAAGTATTGACGGCATTACTCGCTTGGTTATTTACCACCGCCGCAGTCGTATGACATTCATCCACCATTTCGGTATCCCAACTGACGGCATCATTGTCCTCATTATCGGCTACCCAATCCGCTAAATTATTTACAAAATTCTCATCAATCGCTTGTCCCATTTGCAAATTAGCATCGTTTGGATAAAAATCAGCAATGTCCATTGCGCCATCATTATCAGAGTCTAACACCTTGATGTGATTGAGCAATTTAGTCAATGCTTGTGGTGAATTAGTGGGCGCTAAATTTCCTGCTTGATTCAATTCACTTTCGCCGTGACAAGAAGTACAAACGCGCACTTCGCCCGCCGCAAAACTCAACCAAACACGTTCGCGAACGATACCTTTTTCCGTAGGATCAGTCAATTGCCACGCCAATGCCCGTTCGGCGGGAACGATAGCCGCAACTGAACCGTCGGGTTCAATCGGAATGGCAGCTTGACCGCCCGTAGTAGGTAGGTTGTAGCGCATGGCAGTTTCATCGTGCATAAACTGAGCAATCAATCGCCGACCTGGATCGGGACTGCTTTGTCCACCTATACCGCGCAGATAATCTGCTTGTAAAAACTGGAGGTATTTTACATCGTAGATTGTTCCAGTGGCGTTCGGAGCAGTCGTCTGATGACTACTACCTGCGACGCGCAAATTATAGGGTTGTTGCTTATCTGTATCATCGCGACTTGTCACATCGCGCGTAATGCTCAAGGCAAGGTTATTTCTACTTAAAAATTGCTTGAATTCATTTAAATCTACCGCCGCCGAATTAAACATAGCCGTTTCAATGGCAGGTAAAGGATGAGGCGAAAGCGTATTTGTAGGTGGTTTTGTTCGCGCTACGACCTCTACGGGAAAGGTTTCCCATAATAATCCGCTATAACTAAATAAAGCATCGGGGCTAAAATATTGCACCGTTTTACTAATACCCGTACCTGTAAGAAAAGCGCCCGTTGCACTTTGGTAAGCGCCACTTCCACCCAACAACCGCAAACGATAATCGTAGCGACTGAGCGGATTACCAAAAGTACCTTCGTCATCGTCGGCGCGGGTTTCGGAAGTATGTACGACCATGACATTTCCATCCGTTAGTGGAATGGGATTACGGTACAAACCCGAATGATTTGCAGTTGGATTATCGGACGGATCGCGGGTTTCGGGATGGGTGATATAAGAAAAAACCATGTCTTCGGGAGTCATTTCTGGCGTAGCTTCTATGCTGATAATCATTCCAGAAGCATGCGTTCCAAATTCTGGTGCTTCCGTCCCATAATATAAACCTGGCGTAACGGGCGATTCGACAAAATGAAAAATCATATCCATTGTATGATCAGGATTGACGCTCATCGTGGTATTGAATTCTACCAAATTAGGGTCGTTTGTGAAATTTCGATTAAAATAACTGGAAAGTTCGTGTCGCCCGACGTGGTTAAGCATTTCCAATTCTGTTCCTGCTTCGTCGATCATCCACGGATTGAATATGTTGAAATCATGTTGGTTTGTATTTGCCCATTCGGGTAAATTGGCGAGGTCGGTGCGTTCATTTCGATATTCGGGGAATACTTCGATGTCGGGTGAAATATTCGATTTTGCTGCGGTAGCACTTTCATCGGCATAATTAAACGTGCCGTTATTCCGATTGCCCATAATGTCTGCGTCCGCCTGTTGGTCGCGTTTGAGGTGATCCCAACGGATAAAAACCAATCGTCCATAACTATCAATAAATGGCGTAAAATCGCCCGAAGGCGAATGCGTCAACATTTCGGGTTCTAATGCTCCACAAGCAGTTGGATCGATGCGCCAGAGTCCCGTTACGCAAGGTGTAGATTCGTATTCATCGTGCTGTGGATACAAATGCGCCCGTCCTGCGTGCGGTCGATCCGAGCTGAAAATAATGCGCTCGTCCGTTCCGTAAATGGGTTCTACATTATTATAAATCGTAGGTTGATTGGGAACGAGTTGAATCTGCGGATTATCGTTGATACCCAAACCCGTAATTTCAAAAATCTGCCAGCGATAAGGATTATAATCATACTGTTCGGGCGAACCAATCGCCATACTAAACAAGGCTTTTGTTCCACTCCAATGTACGTGTGGATCGCGCACTGCAATCGCATTTTCATCCTGCATCGCGCCCGTTGAACCATAGCCTGCCGCTTGCGTCAGATTTTTCAAAGTACCGTCGGGATAACAGATGTATAAATCGCCACCGCGCGGAGCAGATCCAATCGTTCCTTCGTGGTTGGCGAAAGTGGACATCAGTGTTCCGAAGTCAGTCGGATTAGGAACTTGGGTGCAGAAAAGGATGGGGTTGGTTTGGGCAAAAAGATGACTTGATAAACAAGCGAAAAGTAAAAAGGTAAAAATGATTTTGGGTGTCATAGCAGTGATGTGATTAGGTTTAGAAAGAAAAAATAAAGATAAGCATTAATTAACTCCTTCGCATGAATCTTTAATTTGTCAACATCAACTGTTTTGTTTTTAACCAGTTAAGCAACAAGTAAATGGCCACTTACTGATCATTCTATTAGGATGAAATTTTTGAGATAAAAATGAACGACGCTCAAAAAAACGTCATTCATCGATAACCAAAATAATGTAAGTTTTATTCACATTCATCCACACTCGTATCCACTAAAGTGCCTCCATTAATCGTATTATTCGAACCACAATTTTTTACCGTAAATCCTTCTTGATTACCCACATTCACAATGTTATCATGTGCTTCGGGCGCAGGAATACCAAAGCGCAAGGTCAAGGTCGTCAACTCCATATCGTAAGTACCGCTATTGGTTGCTGCGTTGTTTTCCAATAAGTTGTGGTGTGCGCCGTCAATGACAAGATAGCCTTCGGCGAAGCTGTTAGTCGCAACATTATTACGAACCTTATAACCTGATGCGGGTTGTATCGCGCCCGTAAGTGTTCCATCGTGGAGAGTTAGGTATTCTTTGGGTACGTTACACAGGATGTAACCGATGTAGTTATCGTGGGCGTTATTGTTTTCCATCGTTCCCCATTCGTCGCAGCCCCAGATGCCAAAGACAGAATTGCTCACTTCGTTATTCGCGATATAGGCACTCTTCCCATTGATGATTGTAATGGCGTGCGCGTCTGTAAAATTAGAATCGGTTAACCAAACGCCGCTGGTTACGATTTCATTAAACATGATG
>JBGCES010000177.1:0-4114 GCA_045106545.1 Saprospiraceae bacterium | reverse complement strand
ACAATTGTGATTACGGCAATCGGCAATAAACTACGACTACGGTCACGGAGAATACCTTTGGTTAGAAAATAGAGCATAATTTATAAAGTAGTGTAAAAGTGGTTATAAAATTTGTTCAAATGTGGTGTAATAATAGTGGGCAGACAACTTTTAAACCACCTTACACTACCTTTGAACAACTTTTAAACTATGTTTTAAAACGCCTTCCCCTTCAACGCTTCCGTCGGTTTCATATAGGCAATTTTTCGAGCAGGAATATAACTCACAATCGTTGCTGCAATCATAATGATCAAGGTAGTTCCCACTACTAATCCTAAGCTAAAAATAGGGATAATCTCTGCCGAAACGGGAATACCTGAAGACTGGGAACCCGCAGGAACAGGAATACCATTTTTCGCTAGATACCAAAAGATGGGCGTTGCGTAAAGTGCGCCGACCAACGCCGCCAGTAAACTATGCGCTCCTCCTTCAATCGTAAACAAACGCACCACTTGCGAACGCGTCATTCCGAGCGCGATGTACGTTCCGATTTCTTTTTGGCGGCGGAAAATGGATAGAATTTGCGTATCAAAAATGGCTAAGAGCGCTATTCCGAGCAGCATGACGTACAAGATACCCATACTGCCTTTTTTGGTTTGAATAATGGCGCTCAAATCAGCAAGCAAAACGTCCGTAGATTGGAAAATAAAATTAGGATCGTTCGCGGTTTGATAATTTTCGTTGGTCACTAATAAAGTGGCTTCGCCCTCACGTTCAGTCATGGCGTACATTTCCTCCAACGGAATCCAAACTTGTCCTGCATCTACCGCAGGAACGTTGCTATCAAAAACGGTAACGATCTGAATTTCTTTCGCATCAAAAGTGCCATTTTTATCGCGCCAGCGTAGCAATACGGTATCACCCGCTTTGAGTTTGGCGTTTTTTGCCATACGTTTACCAATAAAGGCAGGTGTAAAATCAGCATTCACATTTTTCAATTCCGCAGTGGGTAATTCTAGTACTTTTTGCTCGGTTGAAATGCCACGTAATTGAATATTTTGTAATCGACCTGCTGGGTAAATCGAAGCTTGCTGAATTAATACAGGCATTGCATTTCCTGCATTTACTTGTTGCTGTAATTCCGTACTCAACGGCGCGTGTGCATCTTCCAAGGTGAAAATATCAAATGGATCATAAGACTGCTGCCACAGTTGTCCATTACCTATTTCCCATGCTTTGGTATCGCGGATCGCTTCTTTATTCCAACCATCGATCATACCGTTGTAAAAGATGATAATCACAAACGAGAGGGACAAAACGATGACGTTGAGCCAAGTTTTGAGACCCGCACCGAGGAGGTTTTTTATGGCAAGTTTAAAAGATAGCATGGAAAAGTTGTTTGAAAGTTGTTTGAGGTAGTTCGAGATTGTTTGGCGGTGGTTAACGTACCGTTTTTATTGCTTCACTTTTCTGTTCATCGCGCACAATTTTTCCATCTTCCAAAGAAATAATTCGATCTAAATACTGCATTACTTTTTCGTCGTGGGTAGAAAAGATAAAAGTCGTTTTCAGTTCCCGATTTAGATCCTTCATCGTTTTTAAAATAGCGTGTGAATTAGCCGCGTCGAGATTTGCGGTTGGTTCATCCGCCAACAGAATCGCAGGGCGCTTTACCATTGCGCGGGCGATGGCTACGCGCTGACTTTCGCCGCCCGATAAAGTGGCGGGTTTAGCGTCTTTCCGATCCGTTAGCCCTACCCATTCCAGCGCGTCCAGCACCATTTTTTTGCGATTAGCTGCAGAGTGGTTTTGTAAAAGTAGCGCTAGTTCCACATTTTCAAATACGGTATAAACGGGTAGTAAATTATAGGTTTGAAAAATAAAACCAATGTGCTCATTCCGTAATTGTGCCGACTGCTTATGACTCAAATCTGCGATGTCTTTTCCCATCACCATTGCCATTCCTTCCGTCGGATCGTCCAGCGAACCAATGATGTTGAGCAGCGTCGTTTTACCAGAACCACTCGGCCCGACTAGACCAGCAAATTCGCCGCGATCAAAGGTCAGATTAATATTGTCTAAAGCTGTAAACCAACCATTGCCGACAGGAAAACGCTTGGTCATATTTTTTATAGAAATCATGATGAATATGGTTATAAAAGTTGTTCAAATGTAGTTATAAAAGTGGTGTGAAAGTCGTTCAAAAATTGAGGATACATACTAGTAAATGTTGAAAGTGAATAACCACTTTTGAACCATCTTACACCACATTTACACTACTTTGTTAGTGTTTATAAACCGCCAATAATTGAATCCCCTTGCCGCCGAATAAGTTTTCGGTTACTTGCTGCTGGGGCAACTGCGCGTCTTGCGGATTCCAAAACGCTAAAATATTTAGTGTCCAACTCGCAAATTGATGTTGCAATTGTATGGTATTATAAATGTCTTGCTGTGTCCAATCGTAGTAGATAATTGCTTGCAAATTATCAAACAAGCCGAGCGGATAACCCGCTGAAATTGCCGTTAAGGTATTGGCTTCCGCAAATTCAAACGCTGCTTCATTGGCATTAAAAATAAGCTGTTCTGCGATAACATGAATGCCGTTACCTACGCCAAAGGTGTAGTCGATTCCGACATTGATCAACTGCTGATGCATTAGTGCATTCTTCGTTTGTAGCTGCGTTATCCAACTCGCTTCCATCCACGCGCCGACCGTCCAATCCCACTTGCCATCCAGTGCGAAACGATGTTCGGGCGTGTCAATACTTTCATTCGCTCCAAAAGTCAAACGCGGCACTTGGCGATAGTGATAAGTTGTGGCCACTTCACCATTTTTGGTCGGCAATTGAAAGCGTCCACCAAATTCAGGTTGCCGTTCCGCTGTGGGTAAAACATCGAAGCCACGGCGGTTTTTATTGCCATATAAACTCCACAACCACACGTTAGCATTATTTAAAAAATAGTACCGTCCGAGCACGCCCCAAACGCCATCGGTCAACTGCAACGGATCGCGTGGATCGACTTGATCAAACCACATCAGCGGACGTAAAATAGAGGCTGAACCGAAATTGATTTTTTGTAAGCCCGCTCGTATTTCTAACTGTGGACGCGAGTAGCGTAGCCAAGCACGATAAGGACGAATACTTCCTTTTCCTTCATTTTTAGAAAAAGATCGAAAGCCTAGCGTACCGAAAATATTAGCAGAAACCTCGGCATCAATCAATTGGCGTTGCGGTAGCGGTTTGCGTAAATTCAATTGTGGTAAATAACGTGTTCCACTATAAAAATTGAAATCATTTTGAGGATTGAATAATGTAAAAGCAGAAGCCAGACCCGTAAATTCTCCCGTTGCTGCCAACGAATCCTTTGCAGTTTCCGATTGAGCAATTCCAATTTGAACAGTTATCAGTAAGACAACCAGTACATTGCAAATGCTAGCTTGTATCACTTTTACATTTTTCATTTTAAATTTTGACTTTTACACTTCCTACTCCCCTACCCATTCCTTAATCACTGCTGCCTGCATTTCCGCCAGCGGATATTGCTCGCGCATATGCATGTAGTGGATTAAAACGCCACCCAACTGCGCACCTAATCGTAGTGCATCCAGCATGGGATTTTCACTACCTAATTCCGTAAAAAGCGCAATACTGATGTCCATTTTATACACCTGATGCCCTTGCAAAATTTCTGCAAATTGATCTAAGGCATTCTGCTGCAATGATAATGAATGAACTAGCCGCAAGTAGTCCGTATGGGTTTGATATAAACCGAAAACGGTCGTTATCATACTGCGCAGTCTATCAAGGGCAGGAATATTATTATCAGTCATGGGTTCCATGATAGATTCACTCATTTGGAAAGCATTTTTCAATACACTTTCCAATAACTGGTCTTTGCTTTTAAAATAATTATACAGCAAGCCTTTCGACATACCTACCGCTCGCGCTATATCACTAATGCTGGTATTCAAATAGCCGCGTTGAGCAAATAATTCCAAAGCTGTTTCTCTGATTTCCATCTCGCGCTGTCGGCGGATGATTTCATTTTGGGTACTCGTTCGTGGTGACAAATTATAATTTATTTTTAGTTGACTGAACGTTCATTCAAAATAGGTTAAAAAATAACACTCACT
>JBGCES010000176.1:0-5233 GCA_045106545.1 Saprospiraceae bacterium | reverse complement strand
AAATTCAGATTCATTTTTCTACTTTTTAGAAATAAATCTGTAATCGCTTGTCTCAAGTCACAACTTTATGTCTTTTTAAGAATCACAACTTTCTGTCGCAAGACAATTGAAAAAAAAGTAACCAAAAATTCTAGTATTGTAAACTCGCTCCGCTCAAACAGTACAATACCTGCCGCCCGCCGAGTAAGTGCTTAGCCTTTTTTGGTTAATTGTTTGACACATGAGAAATTGCTGTAGCAATTAGTTGTTAGTCACTAATTACTAATAACTACGTCACCTTGCGCAAAAAGAAATCCACCACCAGTAAAAAGCCGAAAAAAGTCACCCCCTTGATGAAACAATATTTTGGCATCAAGGAACAACAACCCGATGCCATTTTACTCTTTCGGGTCGGCGATTTTTATGAAACGTTTGGGGAAGACGCCGTCACTGCTTCGCAGGTTTTGGGCATCGTTCTGACAGCGCGAAACAATGGCGGTAGCGATATTGAATTGGCGGGTTTTCCGCATCATTCCATGGATTTATACTTGCCGCGTTTGGTTCGGGCAGGTTATCGGGTCGCGATTTGTGAGCAACTAGAAAAGCCGAGTAAGGAAAAGAAGATCGTTAAGCGCGGGGTAACGGAAGTGATTACGCCAGGGGTGGCAGTCGATGATAAATTACTCGACCACCGCAGCAATAATTTTCTTGCTTCCGTGGCTACGGGGAAGCGCGGGGCGGTCGGTTTAGCCTTTTTGGATATTTCGACGGGGGAGTTTTTAGTGACGGAAGGCGATTGGAGTTATGCGGATAAAATGCTGCAAAGTTTAGATCCTTCGGAGGTCATTTTTTCTAAAGATATTAAGGAAAAATTTACGACGAAGTTTGGAGAGAAATATTACACTTTCCCACTCGACGAATGGGTATTCTCGACGGATTATACGCGGGAGCAATTGCTAGGTCATTTTAATGTGCAAACGCTCAAAGGGTTTGGTATAGAAGAAATGGATTTGTCGCAAATCGCAGCGGGTGCGATTCTACATTATTTGGCGACGACCGAAAATAAAAATCTCCAACACATCAATAATATCGCGCGTATTCAACCCGATCGCTACGTGTGGTTGGATCGCTTCACAGTGCGTAATTTAGAATTGATTCATTCACCGCACGAAACTGGTGTGCCGTTGATTAAAATATTGGACAAAACCGTTTCTCCAATGGGCGCACGTCTGCTCAAAAAGTGGGTCGTTTTGCCTTTAAAATCGGCTAGTCAGATTGCGGCGCGGCATGACATGGTGGAGTACTTCATTGAAAATCAGGAGTTTAGTCGCGAGATAACGCAGTTTGCGCAGCAAATGGGTGATTTGGAACGCTTGATTTCCAAAGTACCGCTAATGAAAATTTCGCCGCGCGAAGTGGTGCAATTAAAAAAGGCATTGCGCACGATTGAGCCATTGAAACAATTGCTCGCTAGTAGCGGTAATGATGAGTTAAGTAAGATCGCCGATAAGCTCAATCCTTGCGCAAAATTAAGCGAAAGCATTGAACAGCAAATCGTCCCTGAACCGCCAAATAACCTCACTAAAGGTGGTGTCATCGCTGATGGTTTTTATCCAGAACTGGACGAACTACGCGGCATCGTCAAAAACGCACAGGACATCCTTGCCGAGATTCAACGAACCGAAGCCGAACGCACAGGAATTGCGAGTTTAAAAATTGGTTTTAACAACGTATTCGGTTACTATTTGGAGGTGACCAATAAATATAAAAACAAAGATCTCGTACCGCCCGAATGGACGCGTAAACAGACGCTCACTAATGCGGAACGCTACATCACGGACGAGTTAAAAATACTGGAATCAAAGATTTTAGGTGCAGAAGAGAAAATTCTAGCTATCGAAGAACGCCTCTACCACGAGCTCGTCATCGCGCTCCACGAATATATCCGTCCCGTCCAATTTAATGCACAATTAATTGCCAAAACGGACTGTTTGCTCGCTTTCGCTAAATTGGCACATAAGCATAATTATTGTCGCCCCACTATCAACGACGGCTTTGCGATTGACATCAAACAAGGTCGCCACCCCGTCATCGAACAGCAATTGCCGTTGGGCGAAAGTTACGTCCCCAACGATACGTTCCTCGACCGCGAGGAACAGCAAATTATGATGATTACGGGACCCAATATGGCAGGTAAATCTGCCCTTTTGCGGCAAACCGCCTTAATCACATTGCTGGCACAAATGGGCTGTTTCGTACCCGCCGAAAGTGCCGAATTGGGCTTAATTGATAAAGTTTTTACTCGTGTGGGCGCGTCCGATAACATCAGTAGCGGCGAAAGTACCTTCATGGTAGAAATGAACGAGACGGCTTCGATTATGAATAATATTTCGGATCGCAGCTTAATTTTATTGGATGAAATTGGACGCGGGACGAGTACCTACGACGGAATTTCCATCGCCTGGTCGATTGCCGAATTTCTACATTCCAATCCCAACTGTCGCCCCAAGACGCTCTTTGCCACCCACTACCACGAACTCAACGAACTCGCCAATAAATTCCCACGTATCCGCAACTACCACATCGCTACCCGCGAGGTGAATCAGAAGGTCATTTTCTTACGCAAATTAACGGCTGGCGGCAGTCATCACAGCTTTGGTATTCACGTGGCAAAAATGGCGGGCATGCCCCGCAGCATTGTCGAACGCGCCGCACACATTCTCACCCAACTCGAACAAAAATCCGTTGATACGGACGTAGAAACCACCACCGATGGCGTTCGCAAAACGGACATCGACACTTCCCAAATTCAACAAACCATGCAACTTAGCATCTTTGAAACCGTCGATCCGACGGCGGGTAAACTCAAAGAGGAATTGCTAGATTTGAATATCAATGGAATGACGCCGATTGAGTGTATGATGAAGTTGGTGGAGATGAGAAAGATGGTGGAGGAGTAGAAATGAATATAAGTAAATAGGTTCCCAACTACTTATTCTCCAGTTATTCGAATCTCAATTTGAATAGGTAAACAGATCTTGGAAGGACAATCTGAACATTCGGCTACGGTAGTCGTCGTTACTGTTGTATTACAGTTATTGTTATCCAAATCTCGAATAGTCAAGGTGTAAGTAGAACTACCATCAGCAGCAAACCGCTGATCCATCGCCGCATTTCGCCACTCTACCGTTAAAGCCGAACCGTAAGTACTGCTTCCGATTAATTCATTGTCAACCAATACTTGATACTGATTGCTTGTTCCTGCGGTAGCATTTGTAGCATTTAGTGTAATGGAAAAATAATCATCACTTTCATTACCGCCCGTATTGTTGTCATTACAAATTTGAGTAGAGATACTCGCCGAAAGATTACAAGGAAAAAATCCGAAATCGAAGCTGTGATCTACCTGACCAACACCACCCGTGGAAATTTGCACATAAGGTTCACCATTGAAGTCAGGATCAACACCCGAGGCAATTGTTCCATCACTATCAATTTGCGCTGAAACAGCATCATTGGTCGTCAGTTGATAATCAGTACCACTTATCGTCATCTGATCGCCGCTATATTGACCATTTCCTCCTGCAACAATGTAGTAATTGGTCCCAGGAGTCAGTGTGTCATTCGTTGTCTGCCAAGTAGCACCGTCCAAATCTCTACCTGCGAAATAATACTGTCCACTAGCGTTGGTATTGACAAAAGCAAGCAAGACTCCAGCTGCGCTGTACAGTTCCATGCGTACGCCAGCCAGACCAACTTCGTCTGCATCTTGCTCCCCATCGGCATCCGTGTCTTCCCAAACAAAATTACCAATTTGTATCGGGGCTGGCTCACACATGGCTTCTAAATCACCCAGTCCGTTTGCTTTCCCAAAGGTAGCGCCTGCTGGAGGTGCACTAGCATAATCTCCTGTATCATAAATGGTATAACCTCCAGATAAAGAAGCAGCATCAATTGAATCTACCGCTGGAGGAGCAGCAATTCCTTTCCTTCTACCTGTAGCATTTTCACTGGATATTACCCCTGCACTAAAGTCGTTAAAAGGATCCATTGCAGTGGACATGATCGTAGTCGAATTGGATAATTGTAACAATCCCCCCATAAAGGTTTCTTTGTGATAAGCAGTAATACTTGTAGTTGTAGGAATCCAATTTGCTTCAATCGTAAAAAAGTCCCAATTATAATATTCAGCATAAGTAGCACCGCCTGGTCCTGAATTCAAATTAGCTCCATTCGTCGTACAAGGACTAGTTCCTTCTAAAACCCAACTCCCTGCATTATTACAAACGCGCAATAGATCTCCACCGCCATCAGCAAAAACTCTAGGAGTAGTTGTACCTGGCACCACAGGTAAATCCTGCCCCATCTGATCTCCCCAACGATCTCTAAATCCTAATAACATAGAACCATCTGCTGGGTCAAATTCAATATCTGTCAGCATGGGTTGAGGATAGGTAATCTCTTCGTTGGCTCCAGCACTGTTGATACTATATGGAACAGTAGCAATATCATTATCCCATGCCTCCCAAACGGTATTTTGGGGAACTGCCTCTGAAAAGATATATTCTCTGGTGTAAGTCATAGGAACAGTTACTTCAAGATTGAAAGAAGTACCTGCCACATCTAGCGAATAAACATAGGCATTAGTCGCATCTTCACAAACCATACCTACCCACAATTTTCCTTCGTGCCATGCCAAGCCAAATGGACGATACTCCGAAGCACCACACGGATCGGGTAAAGACCAACCAAATGTAGTAGTCGAGCCAGGTGTATTCAATAATGAAACCGATGCTACATTACCAGTACTGACATCAAAAGCGTAAATTTTACGATCAAATAAATTCATCACATAGAGCGTATTCATATCCGCCGAAATTTCAATATCACCAAAAGAAGTAATTCCTACTTCAGGATAAGAATTAGCATCAAAAATAACCCCTCCCCCGTTTGCAGAAAAGTCATGCACATCAGTTCCAGCAGTATTTGTTCCAGTAAGAAAATTGTCTAATTCTATTACGCCCTGAATTGCTCCATTCCTATCTAATTGATAAATAGCATCTATACCATTTGGTCCAAAACCAGCAAGTCGCTTGTGATATGCTGATAAATATATTCTTTCGGTAGTTGTTTGCCAAGCAGAACCATAAGTAGCTCCGATCGCTGACCAGTCGGTAAGTTTAGTTCCTTGATAACCTGCGGTTGGCATTTCCCCAGTAAAGTCGTGTCCATCCGCATTGTAAGGAATACTAAC
>JBGCES010000175.1:0-24144 GCA_045106545.1 Saprospiraceae bacterium | reverse complement strand
TATATTTCAAAATAATAAACTAGCCCAGTTATGAAAACGTACTTATTTATTCTCTCTTGCTTTCCTTTTTTCCTATTCGCACAAACGCCTGACAACTGTCGTGCATCAACTGCTTTTCGCTCTTTTTCTTCTGAATTGGTTTCCGCAGGAATGGGAACTGGTGGAGATTTATTTCTCACGGAAGACCAAGAGCATTTAAGAGTCAAGAGCAATACGGATGAGCAAATGATGACGACTATTTTTGCGGCAGGACTCGTGGCGGCAGGTTATAATGCCGATGGAAATATTGCCGCAGCTTGGTCAGAATATGGTCGAACCAGTGTAACCTTTGATTACGCTCCTGGCTATTTAGATTTGACCGAAGGTACGGATGATCCCGAAAAGTGCTTGAACTGGGATCGGGTTTGGTATGTAAATGGTAATGATATTCGGGCACATCTACAAGAAATTGCGGCACATAGCGCTCCCTTAACCAAACGTCCTGATTTATACGCCTATCCCGCTCAAGGGAATCCGCATTTTTTAGAATTTGCAGGTTTCAACTTACCCAATCTTGGACGTGACTTTGCGCCTTATTATGATGCAAATGGTGATGCCATCTATAATCCAGATAGTGGTGATTATCCGTTGCCTGCAAATGTAGATCGCAATGCCGTTCCCGACGAAATGATGTGGATGGTATTTAATGATTATGACCAACCTCGTTCCAATTTAATCTCGGAACCGTTAGGATTAGAAATTCAATTGACTGCTTTTCGCTACGACTGTACGGAATCAGCTTTGCTCAATCGAACTATTTTTACGCAACATAAAATTATTAATCGGACGAGTAATAACATTGATTCCCTAGCAGTCGGTAGTTGGATTGATTTTGATATTGGTCATTCAACAGATGATTATCTTGGTACAGCTCCTGAAATTAATACTTTTTATGCTTACAATTCGGATGAAAACGATGGAAGAAATAATGCCGCAAATTTCAATTTGATCGAAGGTACAGAACTACCCGTTTCAGCGGTTACTTTCTTAAATCAGTCATTAGAATATACGATGCCTTACACACCATTTACCACTACTGAGCCGCCACTTCCTATCAACGTGCCACGTAATCCAGCTAGCATATTTAATTATCTTAATGGTAAATGGTACGAAGGATCGCGTTTGACCGTAAGTGGATTTGGTTTTAATCCCGATAGTATAAATTATTCTAACCATATTTTCCCTGATAATCCCAATGATCCAGATGGCTGGTCAGCAATAAATATTTCTTACCCCGAAGGAGAAATAAGAGGCTTTGCCTCTAAACAATTTGGAACACTCGGCGCAAGCGGTATCATTCGACTCGACCAAGCTTGGTCGTTCCATCAAGGCGCAGGCAATGATCATTTAGAAAATGTGGATTTGATGTACGAGCAAATTCCGATGTTGCAACAGATTTATAATAATCAGTTTGCTGGATTAAGTTGTGTGACGACTGCCGTTGAAAATACAATAGCTTCTGTTCCGTTCATTGATATTTTTCCTAATCCAGCAACCGATAATTTAACCATCAAAAGCGAAGACCTAAATATCCAGCATATTGAAATCATAGACCTACAAGGTAGAATACATTGGAGCAAAAATGTCTTAACCAAATCAGTTGAAGTGAAAATAGACAATTTACCCGCACAGGTCTATTTCATTAAAACATATACGGATAATGGTATGGTGACCAAACGTTTTATCAAATTATAACTGTCTAATAATCAATTACTTATCTAAAAAAAGACTTAATCTATCATTAATATAGTGAATAAAAACCAATAGACTGACCCTGAATCAAGGTACATTACATAAATAGGTTAATCACCTTAATTATCAATAAAAACGGACGTTATATCAATTAAATATGCCATATTCTAAGAGTAGCGCATTTTGTTAAAAAAATTATATATATATTTGTAATGAATCAAGTAAATAATTCTTAGAAAAAAACTACTCCACACATCATTCTTTGTACAAAGAACTGAATATTATCGCGTCTCTGATCTAATACTACTTTCAAATTTTTTATCAATAAACAAATTAGTAACAACTTAAAAATATTTGTAGCAATGCACTGATGCACGTGTTACAAGACTATAGCTGTATGCACTTTTTAGAAATTACAGTTACTAGCACGCTTCATATATCGTAATTATTTTTTAACCGATTAGCGAGATTACTTTTATTTGTTTAACCCAATTTTCAGTTGAATTAACCGCAACTGAACAATCATCTAGTACTTACTGATGAGAAGCGCCTCACAACGATTACTTCGGTATTTTATGAGCATTTCTTTCCGCTATTTCTCCCTAAAAAAATAAATCCGTAGCGAGGCTATGCACTGATTTTTTAAGAAAAACTATCGAAAAGATCTATCTCCTAAAATTCACCTAATTAATCATCGCGAGGCGCTTAAAACAATGTTAGTTTAATTTCTCTAAGCCAAAATTTTTTATTTTATGTCAACTTTTAAAGTTTCTATCCCTGCTGGTCCGATCTGGAACAATGAAGACGGTGAGAAAAAAGGCCCTATGGTAGCCGCTGCTCACTTAGGTAAATTTGATGGCAATTGGCGTACCGTAGTCGATAGCCAAATGAGTACCGTAGATGTAATTCTTAATTGTGAGAATACGGGTAAAAATTCGTTTAAAACCTATGTTCTTGCTGGTCCAATTTGGAGTAATGATGATGCCAAAGAAAAATGCCCAGTTGTAGCCGCTTCTTATGGCGGTACTTGGACAGGACAATGGAAAACCATTGTAGAAAGTGTTATGAGTGTATGCGAAGTAGAATTCAAATTCTAAATTGAATCCGCTCAAGATGGAAATGAATCCTTGGATTCATTTCCATCGTTTTTCCTCAAAATCTATCTCTCTATTCATTATTCGCATTTACTACCTGCTGCCTCATAACGGGTGCGTCGTTTTCATTCGTAACCTTTCAAACATGCGCGCCATGAACGAGATCGTTAAGCAATTAACCTAACGCAACAGCTTGTGCTCCTCCACTCAGCCTTTTTGTAACGTTCACGTTTAATAGTTTGCAAAATCCCTCGCATCGACAAACCACAAGCGTTCATCAGAAAACAAGCATTCTCTATCTATTTTACGTCAAAACAAACTACCTTTGCGCGGCTTTTCACAACATATCTATTGATTGAGAAGTTTTTAGAATGAAAATTACAAATTGAAGCGGTTTTGAGCGAATAACAACTTTCAAACTACCTCCAAACCACTTTCAAACAACTTTTACACAACTTTACCTACATGGATTACGTGATCATGGGCGGACAATTGATGTTGAGCCTATCAATATTAATTGTCTTGCACGAGATGGGACACTTTTTTCCCGCCCGTTGGTTTAATACGCGGGTAGAAAAATTCTACTTATTTTTTGACCCTTGGTTTGAATTATTCAAATATAAAAGAGGCGATACGGAGTATGGAATTGGCTGGTTACCACTGGGTGGCTACGTGAAGATTTCAGGGATGATTGACGAAAGTTTTGACTCGGAACAACTCGCACAAGAACCACAGCCGTGGGAATTTCGGAGTAAGCCAGCTTGGCAACGTCTGATTATCATGCTCGGTGGTGTAACTGTTAATTTCATTTTAGGATTTTTCCTTTACGGAATGGTTCTCTGGGGTTGGGGTGAACAATATCTACCAGCAGATAAGGTACAATATGGGATTTACGCTGATTCACTTGGAAAAGAAATCGGTTTCCAAACGGGCGATAAAGTATTGAGTGTTAACGGACAGCCGTTTGAGAAATTTAGCGACCGCGTCGTGGTACGCGAAATCATCGTCAACGATGCGAAAGAAGTGAAAGTAGAGCGCGGCGGTAATGAAGTGCCGATTAAGATTGACGAAAAATGGGTAACTGAATTATCTAGTTATGACAATAAAGGACGTGGTTTATTTGAAGCGCGTTTTCCTTTTGAAATCGTACAAGTCGTTGATGGCACACCAGCTGAGAAAGCAGGTTTGCAAGCAGGGGACAAAATCGTCGGAGTGAATGGTAAAGAAACGCCGTTTATCAACGAGCCGATTCGCATCATTGCGAAATCAAAAGAAAAACCGGTACAGTTAACGGTGGAGCGCAACGGACAGCGGACACCAATTACCGTTACACCAAGCGAAACTGGAAAAATCGGTATCCAATTCAAAGGTCCACAAGACTTCTTTGGTACGGAAACGGATGAATATACACTCGCAGAAGCATTGCCTGAAGGGGTAAAACAAGGTTGGGGTTTCCTAACGGATCAGGTCAAAGCCTTTGGGCAAATCTTTGCGGGTAAAATCAAGCCGCAGGATAGTTTAGGTGGTTTCGGCTCGATTGGGTCGATGTTTGGTAACGAATGGCAATGGGAACGTTTCTGGAAAATGACGGCGATTTTATCGTTGATTTTAGCATTCATGAACTTGCTACCGATTCCAGCATTGGACGGAGGTCACGTGATGTTTTTACTCTACGAAATGGTCACAGGTCGCAAGCCAAGTGATAAATTCTTAGAAGTAGCCACTATGATTGGTTTCGTGATTGTACTTGGACTCGTCCTATTTGCCAATGGTGCAGATATTTATCGCGCTATTTTTAAATAGAAAAAGAGGACAGAAGTCAGATCGTTTCACTGGCAGAAGTCAGAAAAAAAGGGAATATCACTCGTTGTATATTCCCTTTTTTTATTTTAAAAATAAATCTTCTATCTTTGAAATCATCACGCTAGGTGTAATATTACACATTATACATTACCCATTATATATTAATAGTTGTACGCCATCTGTCCATATAGTGTAGTTCCCGTTCGCAATGGGGCAGCGCATAGCAGCGAGATGCAATCGCAATTGCTATTTGGCGAAACAGTAGAGATTTTAGAAACTAAAGGCAAACAATGGCGGCGTGTTCGTTGTACGCATGATAATCATATCGGTTGGGTCGCTTTTAATCAGCTACAAAATATTACTGAAGTAGAATTTCTACACATTCAAACCAACTATTCTTTTAATCTGGAATTGCTCCAACCCGCCATCGCGCAAGGGCATTACTTACCCTTAACGATGGGCGCGCGCTTACCCGATTTTGATGGCTTGCGATTTCAATTGTTAAATCAATATTACACCTTTAGTGGTCAAGCGATCCAAGTGAAGCAACTTCATTTTCAAGCCGAATTATTTATTAAAATCGCCCGCCGCTATTTGTACGCACCTTATTTATGGGGTGGTCGATCGCCACTCGGTATTGATGCAGCTGGATTAGCGCAAATGATTTATGCGATTTCGGGAAAATCTTTACCACGAGACCCATTAGCGCAACTAGAATACGGCGAAATTATCGACTTCGTAGAACAGACACAGGTTGGAGACTTAGCTTTCTTTGAAAATCGAGCAGGGCGCATTACGCACGTAGGGATACTCTTAGAAAATCAGGAAATTATTCATGCGCACGGTTGTGTTCGTCTTGACCAATTGGATCACTTTGGGATTTATAACCGCGATACGCGCCGTTATACACATCGTTTACGCGTCATCAAGAGATTATTTAAATACGATAAGATGACGATTAGAAAAGAGAAAAAGGAGGATGCAAAAGATAATTTACAACAGATAGGCTTGTTCTGAAACAAAAAAAGGATTCGACCAAAGCCGAATCCAAACAATATTTCTAGTGATAGATAGAAAAAATTATCCTAAAAGACCGCCTAAGCCGCCTAATTTGCTTTTTAGCACATTCTTCGCCATATCTACAGCAGAATCGCCTAAGCCTAATTGCGAAACGATATTACCTTCATCGATATTACCATCATCATCGCTTACTTTGTTGCCAATTAAGCCCATGATACTTTCCAAGCCAACGCCAGATGCCATACCTGCTAATTGAGAAGGTAAGCCCATTTTTTCCATCACTTTCCCCATCAATGCACCTTTGATGCTACTGAAAATAGGGTTATCCATTAAACCACCACCGCCGCCGCCTTGAGCCGCTCCTAGCATACTAACTAATCCTCCGATATTTCCATCTGTTACTTGCTTCATTACACCTTCAGAAACGCTTTCTTGCGCTAAAGGCAACATTGCTTTCGCTTGGTCAAGATTAAGTCCAGTTTTCTCTGTTAATTTTCCTACAACTTCGCCACCAATAGAGTCGAATAATTGATCTAACATAGGTTAAAAATTTTATAGTTTATTTTAAAAAATAAGTAATCCAAATCATTATGATTTTTCATAATGCGCTGAAAGGTAATGTTTTACCAAGAAATATGCAAAACATAAGTCTTACTCAACTACTATTTTGACCTACTCTTGATTGATCGGTCACTTTTTACAACAAAATAATTCATTTTAATAAATATTAACTTTAGTCACATTAAAAGCAAAGTTGGCACAGCATTTGCAAATAAGGTAATCAGTAAGTTTTGGTTAAAAATTTAGGATTCGTCAGTTTTAAGCTCACATTTTTTAGTGAGCTTTTTTTTTGCCCTAAACTGAAATTCTGCCACTTTTAAAAAGCAATCATCAAAAACTTGGAGTCTATTAAAATCTCAATTTGATGATTTTTTCAACTTACCTTACGCTTCTCTTGTTGATTTCCAACAAAAAAAAACATCAAAATGCGCTAAAATCAAAGTAATATCAGATAAATATTTAATATTTTAATTTTTGGCATAGAACTTGCTTATTAGATAATCAGTAAGTTTTGGTTAAAAACTTAGGATTCGTCAGTTTTTTAAATGGCTCGCTTCGGCGGGCTTTTTTTTTGCACTAAACGCAAAAATGCCTAATACATAATGACATTCAACTAAAAAACGACCAACTTCTCCAATTGTCACCAATCCGCCAATCCTTTTTTCTCTCACTGTTTGTATAATTCCCACAGCAACAATACCTTAGACAAAACGTTTTCATTTTAATAGCAGTTTTTTATTTGAAACTTTGAGTTGAAAAACAATCGCATTTATGCATTCACATGGCATTGTTACTTTTTTCATCGAAAAAAAAGTAACCAAAAATTCTAGTATTGTAAACTCACTCCGTTCAAACAGTACAATACCTGCCGCCCGCCGAGTAAGTGCTTAGCCTTTTTAGGCTAATTGCTTGGTACATGAGAAATTGCTATTATTTTAATGCGTAACAGCTTCTTCCGAAGTATTTCGGAAATTAACTTTCGCTTACTTTTTGCACTTATCCTTTGTCTATGAATTCATACAAATCGCTTTTTCTCTTTTTTTTTACTTGCACTTTCATAGTTGCCGCTTGTACCTACACCCAAAAAATTCGGGATGGACGCACGGCATTTGAACGCAAGCAGTATAAAGTGGCTATTCCTTTTTTAAAAAAAGAATACAATCGCGCTAAGACGCGGATCGAAAAAGGGCAAATCGCTTACCTGCTCGGAGAGTCTTTCGCCAACACTTATCAGCATACGGAATCTATTGATTGGTATCAAATTGCTTATGATAATAATTATGGAACGGATGCATTGAAGAATTTGGCGTATGCCTATAAACACAACGAGCAATACGAAGATGCGATGGATGCTTTTAAAAATTTAGGTATCGAAATTGGTAGCCCTTATGAATATCGTCGTGAAATTGAAGCCTCCAAAAAGGCATTAGAATGGCAAAAGAAAAAGAGTAAAATCTACTCGGTAGAAGAATTAGGTATTAATAGTTCAGCAGCAGATTATGCACCGCGTTTATACAAGGACGGGCGATTGGTATTTACCTCTGACCGAGGTTCGGCTACGGGCGAAGAAAAATATAATTGGACAGGTGCGAAATTTTCTGATTTATTCATCGCAGATCCAGATTCTAAAAGCGTAGAACAATTTAATAATCAACTCAATACCCCCTTCAACGAAGGTACAGCGACTTTCAATGCAGACTTTACTGAAATGTTTTTTGTACGCTGTTTTGGCGATGCAAAAGAAGGCGATTTTTATTGTAAACTAATGCGTAGTGAAGCACAAGGCAATGGCTGGAGCAAACCTGAAGTATTAGATTTTGTCCGCGATGAAGTTAATTATAAACATCCAACTTTATCAGAAGATGGTAGTATTTTATACTTCGCTACTGACGATCCTGATGGCTGGGGCGGTTACGATATTTTCTTTGTAGAACGTACACCTGATGGCTGGACGCCGCCGAAAGTAATGTCGCGTAGTATCAATACCCCAGGCGACGAAGTCTTCCCGACTATTGATGGCGACACCCTTTATTTTTCCTCCAATCATTTGCCAGGAATGGGCGGCTTAGATATTTTTAAAACCTACAAACTCAATAGTGATACGTGGTCACGCGCGAAAAATTTACGTGCTCCACTCAATAGTAGTGGCGATGATTTTGGCTACATTATTGACAAAAAGAAACAGCCTAAAAAAGGCATCGTTGATACTGGATACTTTACCTCATCCCGTGCGGACGGTTCGGGCAAAGATGATATTTACGCTTATGTGCGTAATGTCCCACCGCCGCCACCACCGCCAGATCCAGAAGAGGAAGAGAAACCGATTGTGTATCAATTGCTATTAAAAGGCTACGTGGTAGAGAAAATTTTTGAAGATCCGACTAACCCTGAAACTAAAGTTTTGGGTCGTAAACCACTCTCAAATTCACGCGTACAAATCAGCTTTGGTGGCGAAGATCAGACCATTACAACGGGTGATGATGGTTTATTTGAAATAGAAATGAACGAAAGTACCGATTATAATTTCTTTGCGTCCAAAGATGGTTATTTGAGTAATCAGACGCGCTTTTCTACACGTGGTATTGGACAAGATCCCGATAATCCAATTCAGACGTTTGAAGTCGAAGTAGAACTGGATAAAATCTTCCAAGATCGCGAAATTGTGCTAGACAATATTTACTACGACTTTGATAAATGGGATATTCGCGAAGACGCTCAACCGACACTAAACGATCTCGTTCGCGATTTACAACTCAATCCAAATATCAAAATTCAGATGTCCTCACATACGGATTGTCAAGGAAATCCGCGCTATAATGAAGATTTATCGCAAAAACGGGCACAGTCCGCTGTTGATTATTTGATCGCTAATGGTGTTTCTCCTGAACGATTGGTCGCAAAAGGCTACGGCGAAAGTCAATTGCGAATTGATTGTGTCTGCGCGCGCTGTACGGAGGACGAACATCAGGCAAATCGGCGGACAACGTTTAAGATTATTGAGGCGAATTAGAGTATCTAGTTCAACATTAAATATGGATCATCCCGAATTTTTAAAATACCTTTCAACAATTTACTTTAGGGTTATTTTAAAGCAGATGTTACCGCCATTAGCAGCACAGGTTGTGATTGTCAAATTGTAAAATGATGTTTACCGCTCTCACAATTTAATAATTACAACATTTAACTATCAAAATATGATGATTACAAGTGGAAACGTACGTTCCTATTAGTAATGTGGAAAAATTCGAGCTGATTCATGTTCACTCACTCCACTAGTTTCGCCTATTATCAAATATTTTTTTACTTTTTATAAATTAATACCAGTCGTAAATACTAGTACGTGTTGACTAATATCAAAAGCTAAAATCGAATCTTTAATGCCTTCAAAACGTCTTCGGTGATAACGCAAATCAGCAAAAATTTTCTTATTATTATCCATGATATATTGTAATCCAACGCCTGCAAATCCGCTAAGAGAAAAAGGACTTTCAGGAACAGCAAAAGTAGATACGGGACTAATAAATCCAGTCATCTCAGAAGGATGTCTTTGAATAATCAAGCTATTATTTTTGAAAAAAGTAGTACTAGCCTTTAGCCCCAATTGAGCATAAGGTTGCCAGCGTTTCGCTTTAAAATTATAAACAAACGATGGTCGAATTTGTAAATTCGTCAGTTCTAAATCAATAAAATAGTCGATGAAATTTTGTGGATCAGTAGAAGAATTCGCTTGGCGAAAAGCAGCGCTCGATTTGTTTTTTTCTAAAGAAAAGTCAAAACGTACAAACAACCGCTCACTAATGGTAGGACGATTGAATTCATAAAATAATCCTAGAAAAACGGGACTGACCGTGTTTGTCGTAGCCGAAGCAGTCGAATTGCTTGGTAGTATTCTAAAAGCCTGCATTGCCAAACCAGTATAAACACCAAAGTTTTCGTCGCGCAGATCATCAAAAATGGGAAACCGAACTGCTGATGCTGAATCTATACAATTGTTATAAGCAAAGATCAGATCGCTTAATTTTACGTAATCATATTCCGTATATTTCACTTTCCCGTGTACCTCCATGCAATCCAACATCAAATTTTGTAGTGTAATAACATACTTACGATCCGTTAGGCGATAAGTGGCTAAAATATTACCATTTGTTGGTACTTTAATTAAATCCTCTGTTTTAATCAACTCTTCCAGTTCACCAGCTTGGTTTTTTACAAATAAACGCGGTGGCAAGTTTACCAGCGATAATTTGAACAAATCTAGTATGCCAGCTACAGCTTGTTCCAAGAAAAAGGCTTGCGTGCGTGTAGAATCAATTGGAATATCTAATGCCGCAAAATACCTTCCATCAGCCAGTCCGTAGCCTTGTGCAGATTCTGCATCAAAGACTTTAGCCGTCGCTACTGAGCTGCTTTTAAACTCAAAGCCCTGACAGTGCACAAACTCGTTACCTTTTTTGATATAACCTTCCACGCGGTCACCAGTATTAGAAATGTAATAGCCCGTTTTGAATTTTCCTTGCGAGAAAGAAATTTGACTGATTAGTAGAAGTAGAAAAATGAAAGGTGTTTTCATGGTTTGAAGTTTTATTATTAATTCCATATTGGGCGTGTACAAAGTTTTGAAAATGAATCAATTTTTGACGCAAATAGACACAGATTACTTCGTGAGATCGCTTCGCTAAGTTTTTATGATTTAAGTAGGTCTAATATCGCTCACTACCTACTTGAATCATAAAAATTATAACTTATTCAGCAGCATTGCGGAATAAAATCAGCGTCAAATAGAAACTTTGTACAGACTTGATTCCATATCGCATATAGCAATATGAATTAATATTGATAAAACAAAAATAATGCGAAAATAAGAGTAATGTGAAACAAAATTTACACTGATTTAAATTTTAGTATTTCAAACTGTACTTCCTGCTATTTTTACTCTCCTGTTTTACTAATTAATATCCTACTTTTGCACCTCCAAAAAATTACTGTCCACCAAACGCAATTCCACTCATGCAAATCCTCGAATTAGACGACTACAACATCTACGTTGGCGATATTTGGCAACAACTCAACCAACTGCTCGCCGAGCGCAATTATCCCAAAATCATTGTGATTGTAGATGACAATACGAGCGAATGTTGTCTGCCAATTTTTAAAGAAAAGGTTGAAAATCAAGACTTTACGGTCATTCAAATCACAGCGGGCGAAGTGCACAAAAATATTGATACCTGCCAGCAAATTTGGCAGCAAATGATGGATAGCGGCGCAAATCGGCGGTCATTGACCATCAATATTGGGGGTGGTGTGATTGGCGATATGGGCGGATTTTGTGCAAGCACATTTAAGCGCGGGATGGATTTTATTCAAATGCCCACTACCCTACTGTCGCAGGTGGACGCGTCGATTGGTGGAAAATTAGGCATTGATTTTCAGCATATTAAAAATAGCGTAGGCGTTTTTAATAATCCACAAACCGTCATGATTGCGCCAGAATTTTTGCAGACGCTTTCAGCACGGGAAGTGCGTTCGGGCTTTGCCGAAATGATTAAACATGCGCTGATTGCTGACCAACCTCAGTGGGAGCAACTACGACAAATCACGGATTTGACGCAAGTCGATTGGGCAGATCGATTGATTCCTTCTTTAAAAATAAAACAACGCATCGTAGAAGAAGATCCGTTCGAAGCGGGTATTCGTAAAGCGTTGAATTTTGGGCATACCATTGGGCACTCGGTGGAAAGTATTTTACTACCTCGCGAAAATCACTTGCTGCACGGCGAAGCGATTGCGATTGGAATGATTACGGAAAGCTACATTGCGCATAAAGAAGCAGATTTATCACTCAGCGACTTGGAGCAAATCAGCGATTTTATTTTAAACATCTATGACCCTGTTCTTTTACAAACTGCTGATTACGAAGCTTTTATCCAAATGATGCGCAAAGACAAAAAGAACGAAGCCAGCGAAATTAATTTTACCCTAATAAATCCCATCGGCGAGGCGTTAATTAATCGCACTTGTAGTGTAGAACGAATTGTGGAGAGTTTGGATTACTATAATCAACGTGTAAGAATGGTTTGAAATCGTTCGATAATGGTTTGAAAGTTGTTCCACTACATCAAACCATTATCAAACTACCTCAAACAACTTTCAAACAAATATTCTTCTATGCGCTTTCTTCTTTTCGCCTTATCCATTTTATTCTTTTCTGCTTGTTCCGAAAATTTCGTGTACAGCGAAAAACAAGTTATTTCCAATACAGAGTGGACGTATGCAGATACTTTAGCTTTCGCAATTCCTATTGCTGATACGACTAAGAAATATAATTTATACTTAGATATTCAACATACGACGGATTATCCATATCAGAACATTTATATGAATGTGACCACGGAATATCCTTCTGGCAAACGAGTGACCGAGTTACTTCCGATTGATTTTGCGGATAAAACGGGGCAGTGGTACGGCGACTGTAATGCCGAAAGTTGCCAATTGCGCGTCAATATTCAACAACGTGCCTTTTTTAATGAAATTGGAACGCATCGTATCGTATTTGAGCAATATTTGCGGGAAGATCCGTTGCGTGGAATGCAATCGATGGCGTTACGGATGGAGGAGATTAAGGAATAGAGTACAGACGACAGATCGCTGCGCTGACAGAGGACAGATTCGCAGCACATCACGTTTTGCAACAATTTACACAATCAAACAATTAAGGACTTTGTCCTATTTCATCCTAAAAACTAATCTACGCGGTAGCGGGAAGCTACGCCGTAGAAATAACAATCTTACTCTTTATTTTCCAATTGCTCAATCACCTTTTTAAACTTCATTCCTGCTTTTAGATCATCCTCATATAATCGCTCAATCAACCATTTATCTAATTCAGAATAAGCGGTCGTCAACGTCCATTCTTGATAGAAAATGCTATCGGGAAACTGTTGTGAATCATTGAGTAATCCTAATGCTTGTGTTAATTCCTCGCGCAATAAATGCCGCTGCGCTACTTTATCCGTCGCTCGAAAAACATCTACATAAACCTGTCCTCGTTTTATCTTTCCTTGCAGATTATATTTAATAAAAACCAAGCCCCAATTATATTCTACTTGCGTTTTAGCGGGTCGAAATTGACGGGCAAAGTCTATTCCTTTCCCTAAAAAAATGGTCAAATTTGCTGCCTCTGATTCAAAGACGCGAGCGATACTGAGCGTCGGAACTAAATCGTTGAGTTCTGTTATGATCTTATCCAATTCGCGATCCAAGTGGGGCACTTCCGTCCCAGTTAAATACAAATTAATCGGTTGCTGCCATTTACGAATTTTATTATACTTACGTCCAAATTCACTACTCAACGCTACTTCACAAAAATATTGATCGCGTTCGGGTAGATTAACTAAGGCGTTTTGTTTCCATGCAGGTAAGGTGGAACGACAGGAAGTGCCACACAGTAAAAGCAAAAAAGATAACGTCAGCAATCGCATGGAGAAAGAAATTCGATTCAGTGAACAACGAAATTAGTAAAAATGTGTTTATAAAAGTGGTTTGAAAGTGGTGCAAATGTTGTTCGAAGGTAGTTTGAAGTTGTTCGATAATTGCCCACAGAATTATAGCAATAAAACTTAAAAATCATGTTTACTGGAATTATTGAACAACTCGGTACGGTCAAGAAATTGGAACAGGAAGGTACAAATGTACACTTTACGATTGAAGCTGATTTAGCAAAAGAGGTACAAATTGACCAAAGTGTAGCGCATAATGGCGTGTGTTTGACTGTCGTAGAAATCACTGATAATCAATACGTTGTGACAGCAATTGAAGAAACTTTGCAACGGAGTAATATTGGAAAATTAGAAGCAGGTTCACGCATTAACTTAGAACGGGCGATGATGGCGAATGCACGTTTGGACGGGCACATTGTGCAAGGTCATGTGGATGCAACAGGAACTTGTATTGACATCAAAGAAGTGGATGGAAGTTGGTATTTTAAATTTAAATATACCCTTACTCCTGAACATATTTTAGTAGATAAAGGCTCGGTTTGTGTCAATGGCGTGAGTTTGACAGTCGTAGAACCAAAAGATGATACGTTTTCTGTCGCGATTATTCCTTACACCTACGAACACACCAATTTTAAGGATTTCAAAATTGGTGATACGGTCAATTTAGAATTTGATATTATTGGAAAATATATTGCGCGGTATATGCAAGTATATGCTAAGCGGTAGGGAAATCGGTATTTTTTGTCTGCTCACTTAATCCATTCAATAGTAATGAAGGTTAAAAACTGTGCCCACGTACAAGCCATTGAAAATCTAAAAACCGCAACAGATCTCGTCTGTGAAACCTGTCAAAAGACGGGCGATTCTTGGGTTCATTTGCGTACTTGTCAAACTTGCGGTATTACACTTTGCTGTGATTCTTCGCCCAATCAGCATGCCAGTAAACACTTTCAAAACTCAGGGCATCCCGTGATTAGTTCCGCTGAACCAGGTGAACGATGGATGTGGTGTTACGAAGATAATCTGTATAAAAAGTATTGATTTTAAAAATCAAACGACACTTATAAAAGTGCCGTCTGATACAAACTGTATGGATATATATTTAGGGACTAAAAAAGTAATTTCACTAGCCATTGTGAAATGGCGAAACTGTAATTATGGTGCGTCTATCCTCACAATTTTACCATCTGACAATTTCACATCTTGCTGATTATAAATTTATCTAACTCGTCAACTCCGCCAACGCCTTTTGTGCAGACTCATACTCAGGATTTAATTCCAATGCTTTTTCGTAATTCTTAATTGCTAACTCTTTCTCGCCTATCTCTTGATACGCTTCTCCCAAATTGCTAAACGCTCTCGCTTCCTGCGGATAAGCTAGTGTATTAATGGTAAAAACGATAATTGCTTCCTCCAATTTTTTCTGAGTGGCAAGTACATAACCATAGGTGTTTAATTCACTGAGACTCGTCGTGTTCCGCGCTACAAATCTGCCCCACCGTTCGTACTTTTCTTTGATCGTTTCGTGTTCATTATTTGTAAATTCTTGATTCAAGCGCGTCACCATTTCATAACGAGGCGAACTTGCCAAACCCGTCAAAATCTGCGCAATATCTACGTCCATAGAAGTCTTTGGCGATTCGACAATTCGACCAATTTCTTCGCCATTTTTATAAAAAATAAAAGTGGGAACGCGGTGAATATTCAAACCTTTTTCTTCGCCCGTCGGACTTTGTTTATAGCGTTCTGAATCGCGATAGACATTCACTAATTTTATGCGCTCCTCTCCTATTTTCAATTGTTCCATCGCTTTATAAAAACGCGGAACTTCCCGCTTGCTATCGCCACACCAAGTCGCCATAAAAGCAACGACTTCTACGTCTTGAGCTGCTTTTTTACATTTACTAAGCACTTCATTATCAGGCGAGTAGTCCGCATAATTTTTATCGTACCAGTCGCCGAATGGCGCTTGTTGTAATCCTGCGACATTGGAAACACCAATCAAATGTGGATTGCCTTTTTTATCCGTCATTTGCTGATTAATGAGGTTGTTAGTCGGTGTATTCAGACTTACTTTAGAGGTGCTGCAAGCAGCAAGTAGAAAACAAAAAAGAGCTAAAAATAAAGTATTCCTTTTCATAGAAAGTATAGGTTTTGGATGTAAAAAATTGATAGTCCAAAATTATAGGAATCATCCTGATCTTGCTTCCAACCATTTGTTAAGCATTGATAATGAATTGTTAAGGCGAACCAGAACGGATTAATATCTCTAATTAGGCGACTTTGGAGGATTTTAACTATTATTGTTAGAATTGTTTTTATTTTTACGAAATATAGCTTTCAATACCTCAAAAAAAACAAGTCTCAACTCTACTGACCTACTATAAATCATTGATCATCAGGTATCTACTTTCGGTTATTGTGCTTTTGTTATTTTGCACAAATGATATTGTAGCTCAGTTCACAGAGTTGCCCGTCCTTTCTTTGCCCGATACTTCCTTAATGATTTCCCTTACGCCTGAGCAGATTGGTTTTGTGGAGGATTCTACCGCTACCATTACCCTCGAAAATTTAGAAAATCAGTCATTTAGTCCGCTAGTATTTAGGAATACTCAACAGATTAGTCAATCGGGTTTCAATTATTGGGCGGCATTAAAAATTGCGAATCCGCACGACTTTGCCAACACTTATTGGCTAGAAGTGCCTGGAAATGATGTACAGGCGTGGGTAGAAAATAAAAATAAACAAGTATCAACCTTTCGAACGGGGAACTTGCTTCCACAAAAAGAAAAAGCGATTCAGGGACTTTTTCGTAATTTCAATTATATCCCGCTCCATTTAGCACCACACGATACACTAACCATCAAACTGCACAATCAAACGGGCAAATTTTTTCCGATTTATTTTGGAACCTACAAATTAGGTAAGCCGATTTATTTTGAAAATTGGCAACATCAGCGTTTTGGTAATACGAGTTTTATCAATGGTTTATTTGGCGCGTTAATGATTGCCTGTTGCGTCTATTGTCTAGTTTATTTGTTGCTCACCAAAGAGATATTCGCACTGGGAATTATCCTTTATTGTCTCAGTTTATTGGGTTATTCTCTTCAATTTAATTCTACTTGGTATCGTTTGGGATTAAACCCCGTCTTTATTCAAGTATTTTGTTTGGTACTCATCAATCTCTCGATGGTGATCCACTTCTTTTTTATTAGAAGTTTTTTAAATCTAAAAGAGCAATTCCCTCGTTACGATACCCTTTTTAAATATTGTAGTTATCTACTTTTAGCATTTACCATATTGAATACGATTTTCTATTGGTTCAGCGAAAATTATTTGACTACGCTGCTGATGATTATTATCGTCCATACGATCTTTTATCTACCGAGCATTGTGGCGGGTTTCAAATTGGTACGCGTCCGCGAAAGAGGCGTGCAAATCTTAGCGATTGGGATGTTGCTTTCCCATTTAATATGGGTGTATAATAATTTGCAATTATTCAATTTGAGTAATGATTTACTTAAAATTGGTGGGATGATTTATGTTCTGACTATCTTAATTAGTCTCGGTTTTCGAGCAGCAGAAGCACAGCGACAAAAAATTAGGTCGGAAGCAGAACGCCTGTTAGATAAAGTCAAGTTAGAAGAAATGCAAAAACTAGATGGACTCAAATCCATTTTCTTTGCTAATATTTCGCACGAATTACGCACTCCGCTGACGCTCATCATGAGTCCGATTCGTTCCGTTATAAAAAGTGGGAACTTGGATAATCGTAATTTTACCTTGCTAAAAAAAGCGGAACAAAGTAGCGAAGACCTACTCAAATTGACCAATTCGATCCTCGATTTAACTAAATTAGAAGCAGGAAAATTAGAATTAGTTAACGCCACTACCCCACTTTATTCCTTCCTACAACGCACAGTTGCGAATTTCGAATCCTTAGCCCAAGCTAGACAAATCCGATTGGTTTTTGATTATCAATTATCCCCAACACTAACCTTGGAATTAGACGAGGAGAAATTAAGCGTCGTTTTAAATAACTTATTATCCAACGCTTGTAAATACACGCCTGCTGATGGTAGTATTTGGGTTAAAATCACCGATAAATTCCCTCAAATAGAAATTAAAATTGCAGATACAGGTACAGGAATTCACCCCGGTGATCTACCGCATATTTTCAACCGTTTTTATCAATCTAAACAAGCAAATGCACCTATTCAGGGCGGAACTGGAATTGGTTTAGCACTTGCCCGAGAATATGTTCAACTCATGGGTGGAACGATTGATGTCGTTAGCGAAATAGGCTTAGGTACGACATTTACGATTCAGGTGCCGTGTAGAGAGGTGTTAGGTGTAATGCCCAATACCAACAATGGTCCGATTTCAACTCTGTCAAGCGAACCAACGATACCGACTGCCTCATCTTTGTCAAATGATCATGCTACGATTCTTATTGTCGAAGACAATCATTCCATGCGCAATTATCTGAGCATGGTTTTATCTGACTATTATCGAGTAATAACCGCCGAAAATGGACAAGATGGGTGGCAACAATTACAACAATCATCACCGTCTATTGATTTGATATTGAGTGATATTATGATGCCAATAATGGATGGTTATCAGCTATTGGAAAAAATTAAATCGAATACTGATTTACGCCATCTGCCTTGCCTGATGTTAACGGCGCGAGCAGATTTACAAGACAAATTAAAAGCCCTACGCATTGGTGTAGATGATTATTTATTGAAACCCTTTGTAGAAGAAGAATTGCTGGTGCGGATTGATAATTTATTACAAAATCGCGCAAATCGAGTAATCGAATCGACCACAGAAGAGTCACAAAAAACGGCTACTATCAAATTTTCGGAAGAAGAACAAACATGGCTTTTTCAATTTGAAAACACTTTGCAACAACAAATAAACAACCCCAATTACTCTATTAATGATATGGTAGCTGACTTCTCGATCAGCGAATCTACCCTAAGTCGGCAATTAAAAAAATTGACGGGTCTTACTCCTGCTCGCTATCTACGCGAAATCCGCCTCAATGAAGCACGTCGCTTACTCGAAAGTCGCAAATTTAAAAATGTAACACAGGTTGCTTACGCAGTCGGCTTTGCAGATAATGCTACTTTTAGCCGTAATTACAAAAAACGTTTTGGTAAGACACCTACGGAGGCTTTGCAAGTTTAAATCGTTTTTTGTGACGATTTTCATCAAAAAATGACGGTTTTAAACCGCAAAAACCATCATTTGACGGTTTTTATCAACAAATTGACGGTTTTAAACTATTTAGATCATCTACATTAGCTACTGTAATTTTAAAACACGCCTTATTATTGACAAAGACATAAACACCTTATTTTTTTGACTCAAACTTAACACGACTACTTTTCGTCTTTTTTTAATTGGTTTTTTACCTACCTTTTCTCGCTCCTTTAGAATTTTAAACAGCTTATTTTTTATTTAAAAAATTAGTAGAACTCCTGTTGCACAACTGGTTGCTGGATAGCAATTCGGTCATGGCAATAAGTTGATTCAACTAAGACAAATACGCTTTATTATGACACCAATCAGAATTAGCTACGCTCGTGTTGATCAATTTGAGTCATTGAATCAAAACATCTCTAATGGAGAAAATAGATCGACTGCTTACTTATCTGCATCCGAACCAGAATGGTTAAGGACGCTCAATAATTTTTTACTCCACAATATTCATAACGCTGAACTTACCAATACCGAATTGGCAGAACAAATGTATATGAGTGAACGTGTTTTCTATCGCAAACTCAAAGAAGAGACGGGTTATACGCCCAACCACTACATCCGAAAAGTTCGACTAGAAACCGCCAGACAAATGCTACTATCTGGACATTACAACCGCGTCAAAGAAGTAGCTCATGCTGTAGGTTTTGGCAAAGTATCTTATTTCTCTGAACTATTCCAACGGATGTTTGGAGAACGTCCTGCGGAATTTATGGGGAGGGCGTAGTTTAGTAGATAGACATTAGACATTAGAAGTTAGATAATGATCATTAATAATCTAACGTCCAGCGTCTAACGTCTTAAATCTGTCAACCTACTTAAAATGTATCGATTGAAAATTTTAATTTTTTGTCGTTACAAATGTCACAAACTGCCAATTTGATTCATTTATCTTTTGAACCGTATGAATTATCAGCCTGACGAAAGGTTTGACTATTTTTTAACTGCATTACAACGACAAGATCCGTCGGAGTGGAAATGGCTCATTGCTCGCTTTCGGGAGCGGTTAATGCCTTGGCTAATGAGTAAAACTACTAGTTTTAGTAGTCGCAATATTACGACTAGAATTCAATTTGTAGAGGAAGTCTTTGAAGAAAGTCTGTTGAAGTTTTATGAACTATTCAAAACGGGTAAATTTACAAAATACGGTGATTTGGAAGCGACTATAGTAACCGTTGCCAAATATAAATTGAAAGAAGGTTTTGCGCGTTTGAAAAAAGAACAACGGTGGTATCTCACCGATGAATCCACCTTAGTTTCTATTTCACAACAACGAGAAACGAGTAATTATTATGAACAGCAACAGCGTCGTGAAAGTATTCAATTGGTTCGTGAAAATTTGACTAAATTAAAAAAAGAAGAACAGGTTTTACTAACGCGTTTCTTTGCAGGAGAAGAACTACAAGATATTGCAAATGATTTGGCGATCAGTCCCGCCGCTTGTCGCAAACGTAAACAGCGCATCGTAGAAAAATTTAAAAGTATTATCTTGAGTAAGTTGACCAGTTTAATGGTTTATTTGTTGAATTATTTATCCGTTCTAATAGGTTCGGTATTAGCAATTTATTTAAATAGTTAAACTTTCTTCAGCAGCTTCTCCTATGAAACTTTTCGTTGAAAACGATAACATTTATACAATTGCTAGAGTGTTGTTACTTTTTTCATCGAAAAAAAAGTAACCAAAAATTCTAGTATTGCAAACTCGCTCCGCTCAAACAGTACAATACCTGCCTCCCGCCGAGCAGGTGCTTAGCTTTATTAAGTTAGTTGTTTGGCACATGAGAAACTACTGAACTTTCTAGATTACAGTTTTAAATTTCACATTATCCTAGTGGTACAAAACTCAAATAACTACCTACCTAAAATTCAGTACCAGCAAGGGTTTTAGAACAAAAAAGGTAGATACTTATTTCGGACTAGTCGCACTAGTTGCTGAGCTAAACTTAAAAAAACTTGATGATTTATGCCCAGAGAGGAAAAAATACAGCAGGAAAGCATCGAACGGTATCTTAGAAGTAAGATGAGCGAAGAAGAGAAGGTAGTCTTTCAATTTGAACTGTTACAAGATGCCACTTTACGCGAAAAATTAGATGCTACTCGCTTATTACAAAAAAGCGTTCAGGCAGCAACAATACAGCAGCAAGCAGCAAAGAAAAAGCGTACTACCTTTATTGCTGGAGCTACGTTTTTATGCATTGCTCTACTGGTTCTGGCGTTTTATTTTTATCCCAAAACGGAGCAATCAACGCCTAATCTCGAATCATTACCCATACCTGAATCGGTCAGCCCGATAGCGATAGATTCTATCCCACAACAACCTCCTGCAAAAGCTAAATCTGCAACTAATCCCGTTCCACAAGAACCGATTAAAGAAAAGGTAAACCCGAAACCACCAAAGAAAACCACTCCGCCACCAATCGTTAAACCAACCCCAAAATCGCAACCCATTGCCTCCAATTTCCAACCTAATCCCGCTTTGGAAAACCTAATCGGTAGTCAAGTGCGAGGAAACGATTTTACCTTCACCTCAAATCTACCGTCCGCACTAAACACTACGGATGCGCTATCACTAAGCGTTAATTTAACAACAGCAGAAGATCCAAGTGACTATCTATTTCGCTGGTTACTTTTTTCTAATCAAGCAGCTGATTATCAGAACTTTAACCCATTAAAAGAAGTGCCATTAACATTCAGCGCAGCGAACGGAAATTATACGTTCGAGCAAAATATTCCACTCGATTTATCGGCAGGTTTATATTATTATTTAATTGAAGATATGGATAGTGGAGATATTTTCGATGTCGGAAAATTGGAGGTAAAGTAGAACAGAAGACAGACCGTCTGTCCTCTGTCAGATTCATCGGTCTGTCTTCTGTCCTCTGTTTTCTAACTTACCTCGTCAGCACAAACCCCGCCCACATTTTCGGATTAAACGGCAACGCATACTTACGTTGCATGGTCTGTTGCGCTTGCGCAAAAGCGGTCGGAATATCTTGTTTATCGGTTAACCAAGCCTCGTAAAATGCGGTCATAAATTCTTGCGTTTGTTCATCCTTCACTTTCCATAAACTCATCAAAATGTAATCCACGCCCGCAATTTTAAAAGCGCGTTGCAAACCGTAAACGCCTTCGCTCCCTTCGATGTCGCCGAGTCCTGTTTCGCAAGCAGATAAGACCACTAATTTAGTAGCCGACAAATCCATTTGCGCAATTTCATAAGCCGTTAAAATTCCATCTTCTTGACCTTCGAGCACTTCCCCACCTTCCCAGACGCGATTTGCTCCCGCCAAAATCAGTCCCGAACGAACGAGCGGATTTTTGGTGGCTTGAACGCCTACTCTCGCATCAGTTTTGGCACTTGGAAAGAAGTAGCCATGCGTAGCTAAATGAATCAATTCGGGTGAATTATTGTCTGAAGACAATTTTTTAAAATGCGCTTCGGTAGCAGATTGCTTAGTCCGTAATTGGATTTGAATGTTTTGTTGCTGCAACATTTGCTGCACAGCTTGCGCTTCGCGTTCCGTAAACGGTAATTGCTCCCAATTATCACCGCGATAGCTCCGAAAACTAGGTAAATCAACAGCAGATACATTCGCCACCGCATTATTATCAACTACCAAGTTTAAGCTATCTGCATCGTACTGAATCCCACCATAAACAACGGCACTTTGAATCGTTGGATTTTGCTTTTCTTGCGAAAGCAGCAGTCGAGTACTACCCAGTTGTTGCAACTGAAAACGATCAGCGATAGTCGTTGTTTCGTCAATGGCAATCGCCCCAAAATTGATACGATGTAAGACGCCCGAAGGAGCAAAAAAAATCGTTTTTTTATTGTTTAAAACGGTACTTAATGGCTTCCAAATTAAGTCGTGGAGTGCTGCTTGACGCGCTGTGCTTTGGGTACTATAAAGTGTTTTAGCCGCACGTAATCGCCCAATTTCTTGTGCTTCAAATAATGGAATCATTTGCGGCGCAGGCTGATCCGCCGTCAGCACGTAAGCGGCATAAATAATGCTATCGCTCGTCGATGCTAGATCTTGATAAGCAAAATGACTAAATTCTATGGCGACCGTACTGCCGAGAAGCGTAGCTTGTAAGGTCTGTACATTTACAAGCGCGCGATTTTTTTTAAATTGCTCGCTTGATTTAGTTGCCAATTGATTTTCTAGCTCATCTGCACGGCGTTCCAAACTATCTAATCCAGCCATTCGCCGACTGATCCGCAAATTGTATTGCTGACTCAAGGTTGTTTTCAAATCTTCCCATGCTGCCCCTAATTGCTGTACTAATGGATTGGGATCCTCGCGAATGGTCTTCATCAAGTTGCGATAGTTGTTGCGTAGTGCACCTTTTAGAATTAGATTTTGGTCATATACCACAGCAGCCAAGTCAGTTAAAGTAGGATGGCGCAACAGGGCAGACTGCGTTTTTGCATGAAAATCACGAAAGATGACTAAAAACTTCTCTTGTTGTTTTTCATTAAAATAAGGAAACTGCTCGCGCATATACTGCCCCATCACCTCGGTCAATTCCCGATAAGCGGTCGCCATTTCAGTGGTTCGCCCTAATTGCTCCAAGAGAACAGGTCGGCGATTTTCACCCGTAAAATACTTAATATGAAATTTTCCATAATTCGCAAGGTCAATAGCTGAAGACGCTTCTATCGCAGCAAGTGCACCAGCGAAATCGCCTGTTACTTGTTTCAAATCAGATAAACTAGACAGATAAATACTGTAAGTTCGGTGGTCTTTTCCATAAACTTTTTCGGCATTTTCCAATACTTCATCCAGCAATTGCTGTGCTTCCGCATAACGCCCCAATTCCCGATATACATTGACTAGATTGTTAGCCACACTTGTGAAAGCAGGATGTTCTTTACCTTGATTGGTAATCACATCTGGCAGTGCGCTTTCTAATAAAATCGCCGCTTGCTCATAATTTCCTTGATTTTTATAGATAGCAGCCAAAGCAGCGATGCGTACTGGATAACGGCGGTGCTGCTTTCCAACTGATTTTTCGGTAACGACCAACGCGCGTTTTGCCACTGGAATAGCAGCTTCATATTGGCGCATATCAATATACAGCAACGCCAGATTATTCAGTGCAATACTGACGCTATCAACCGTATCGCCATATAATGTCGTAAATTTTTCTACATTATCCTTTAGTAA
>JBGCES010000174.1:0-2108 GCA_045106545.1 Saprospiraceae bacterium | reverse complement strand
TAAATTAAAATTGAATGCTATTTGAAGTAACTATTGACAATGTAAAGCCAATTTTAGAGGTAAAAAAGTGTCTAAAAGTATCGAAAAACGCTCCTTTTTCCTCTATTGTCATATATGTTAAATTAGAGTGCGAACCGCTGGATTCAAAGTCCAGTATTATATAAAAGTACGAATTAAGTGGAGTAAGTAGTAAGGCAGATTGAATTGCTCAACTAAATAACCATAATTGTCTGATTATTAGGTTGAATTCATTCATTTCATCATTCACTAATTCTATCATTGTACTGATTGTTTGTTCTTTTTAACCACAATATCAAACAGTATTGATTAACCTCATGTTATGTTATTAATCTATCTTTAGATTTCGACTATATCCAATTTTAACTAGCCTTTCATAACATGCGGAAAATTACACTTACCGTTGCCTATATCCTAGGTCTTCTTTTCATAACGGGTTGCGCCAATCAACGTCCCAACTTAGCGTATGAAAATACCAACTGGCAAAAAGATACTCCTCCTACAGCTAATATTCGCCATACGGTCTATATGACCGGTGATGCAGGACGTATTGAATCTACGCCCGTTTTAGATTTACTGAAAAAGAAACTTTCTGCGGCGGATGAAAATACCAGCATGGTGTTTTTGGGAAATCAATTGTATCCCAATGGGATGCCACCTAAAGATGAAGTAGAAGAAAGACAACAAGCTGAATATCAGTTAGATGTACAGCTTTCTATCTTAAAAGACTTTAAGGGGCGACCGCTTTTTATTCCTGGCAATCGCGATTGGAAAAAGTATGGTTTGAAAGGCGTAAAGCGGCAAGAAAAGTATATCGAAAAAAAGTTGAAAGAACTAGATTTTGATACGGATGATTTGTTTTTACCCGATGATGGATGTGGTGATTTTAATGCGATTGACATCAATGATCAGTTGGGCATCATTGCGATTGACTCTGAATGGTATTTACACGATTGGGATCAAGAACCTGAAATTAATGATGGTTGTGAAATTAAAAGTCTAAAGGTTTTTGATTTTAATTTGCAAGATGCGATTCGGAAATACCGCAACAAAAACGCCATTATTGTGATGCATCATCCTCCTGTTTCGGGCGGTATTCACGGTGGTCGGTATCCTGTGAAAGAACATATTTTTCCACTCACTGCTATTGATAAATCTTTATTTCTGCCTCTTCCAGTCGTAGGCTCGGTGGGTATGTTTGCGCGCGCTATTTTTGGAAGTCGCCAAGACTTATCTAATGGACAGTACAAGCTACTCAGACAAAGTGTAGTAGGTAGCGCGGAAAAAAATGGCAGCTATATTTTTGCTTCCAGTCACGACCGTTCGATGCAGTACCTGACGGAAAATGATCAACATTTTATCGTAGCGGGATCGGCAACTTCGAGCACGCCTGCTAGTTTAGTGGAAAGTGGAGAATTTGCCTATGGAGCAGCGGGTTTTACACAGTTAGATTTTTATGAAGATGGATCGGTTTGGTTACAATTTTGGACGGCAAGTGGTGAAAATGGTCAAGTTGTTTTTCGAAAGAAAATCAAAGAGGCATTAGAAATTTCGGAAGACGATATTCCTACCCAATTTTCCGAATATGAATCAGGTATCACCAGTAAAACCCTACATCCGTTGGAGTATGAGGTGACGAATAAAAACGGTTTTCACGATCTTATTTTTGGTGAACATTACCGTGAATTATACACCCACCAATTTGAGTTTCCCGTCTTGCATTTGGATACGTTCAAAGGCGGCGTGAAAGTGGTCAAACGCGGTGGTGGTAATCAGACGCGCTCGCTGCGACTAGAAGACGAAAATGGTCGTCAATACTCCATGCGAGCTATGACGAAGGATGTAAGTCGCTTATTACCTTATCCTTTTAATCAGATCAGTGCGGCGGAATACATTGCCGAAGATAATTTCCTTTCTACACATCCTTTCGCTCCCTTAGCTGTGCCTTATTTAGCAGATGCGGTGAAAGTATATCACACCAATCCACAATTTTACTACATCCCTAAGCAACCGATTTTGGATGTTCATAATGAATCATTTGGTGGCGAAGTATATTTAGTCGAAGAACGACCAGACGATGATTGGTCGAT
>JBGCES010000173.1:0-2766 GCA_045106545.1 Saprospiraceae bacterium | reverse complement strand
TAATTCAATATTTTTTTTTTTTTTTAGTTGGCAACCAACCAATTACATAACAAACGTTTAATGCGTAGTGAAAAATGGCAAATGATTTTGCTAGTAGTGTGTGGGTAATTATAAAAGGTAGGATGAAAATAGATTATTTAGAATTTTCGGGCTGTTGCTTTTTAGTGTGCAAATAAACGGTGCAACAGTTCATCGAAAAAAATCTCTTTCATCATCGCTGCGCAGAACGAAAACGAACTACGTACAAGTAAATCTTGGGCGGTAAGCTAATGAAAAAATCGTTATTGGAAGGGAGTTGCTAAGGTGTAAGTAATGGGTAGAAAAATATTAGCAACTATAAGGAATTTAAGTAGGAAAAAAGCTAGTTGTTTAGCTTCTAGTTGATAATCTGAACAAACAGATAAAACAACTAACAGTTAACAAATCAACTTTTTCTTTTAGTGTAACGATTGAATTCTATAAGCAATACCTTTATCTCGAAAAAATTTAAACACACAATGTACAATAATGATAAATTATGAATGAGTAATGATGAATTTAGCTCACCGTTGCTCATAAAGTTATCACTAAATGGATCTTTTATTAACCAGACTTATTCCAAATGAAACGATGGTAGAAAAGAAAAGAATGAAGAATGACTGGGTTGTGTCGGCGGACTGCCGTTGACACAAGGAATGCGTGTATAAATCGGTTTTGGATTCATAATAAAATATGTTCAATTAAGGGATAAAAAAATAAAAAGGGATTGTATCTAAAATATTATTATAGTGCAAATATAGAGATAAGCGCGATATATTTAATACCCTAAATAGGGTATTTTTATAAAAGTGATCTATTTACCACAATATAGAAATGTCTCTAGATTTCATCACAAATACTCACAAACATCTATTTTTCAATTATTTACACAATAAATTATATTTAAATGTTTAAAATAAATTAGTGAAGTAAATCCTAACTGAAATTATTTATTAGTGAAAGAATTCACTAACTGTGTATTTGGCATTGGTATTTCACTACGGTAAAAACCTAAGCAACAGCTGGCTTCTCTTTACTCAAGATCATTAGCATATACGTCTCGTAAACGGTAAAAATAAAATATACCAATAAGAAAGGAACAACGAACATACGCGACTCAGGATGAGCAATACTATGATAGATAAACACAGCAGCGATCGCTAAAAACATTTTGACAACAGTTATTCCTAATATCAACGTAGTGAAATTATTACGATTTTTACTTGCTGCCGCTTGTTTACCAAAGTAAAACATTAAAAAGGTCAATACGGCAAACAATATCCAACTGATCAGCCCTAACGCCCAATCAGGTTGAAAAGGCATAAACGAATAAATGACCGTCAGCAGTGCTACTACCGAAAATGAGACGATTCCCATTTGCTTTAGAAAAGTGCGTTGATTCATTTTTTTGGTGGAATCAGTAGATCCTTCAAGGTGAGATAAAAAGCTGCGACGAGCGCGATCAAAATACAAACCAATGTAAAATATGGTTTCTCCGAGCCGAATTTTTCGTCCAAGTATCCACCAATATATACTCCAATAAACATGACAGCTGCCATTTGGAAAGCCATTCCTGCGTATTTCATATACGCCATCGGATCGTGCTTTTGCTTCTTTTGCGGATCGTTAGGTGGCATGTGAGAAGAGAGAAGTTTAGTTATTAGTTGGTAGCTTTTTGTTAGCAAAATCTATCTGCTATTAAAAACTACCAACTAAAACCAATATTTAAACCGCTGCTTTTGCTGCGGTACGAGATTCTTTTTTAGCATTATTTTTTCCATTGCTGCTACCAGCAGAAGGAATTGCTACGGGCTGTTGATTCCCCATTACACAAGTAACATTAAATTCTGCACCTGCCTGAACAATCAATTTATTCGTTTTAACTTCGCCATTGATCTTTGCCGTTTCACGAACGTTCAACAGCTCAGAAACGACTATCTTACCATCTAGGCGACCTTCAATCATCGCGTTTTGACAACGCACTTCGCCTTCAATAATACCCGATGGACCAATAATAACTTTTGCTTTACAAGTAAGTGTTCCTTTAATTTTTCCATCTACTCGAAAATCGCTTTCTGCGGTAATGTTTCCTTCTACCGCTGTACCACGAACGAGCGTGTTAAGACCAGAAGAAGCTGTGGTTTTGGCTGATGTGCCAGACTTTGCAGTTTCTTTGCTCTTGTTGTTTTTACTACTACCAAACATGATTTAAAATTTTGTTAAAGTAAGTTAACCCTTCTCTTAAGTCTAGTTATACCCTCCTTTGTGTAACTGATAAATAGCGATACCCATACTATTCTCATAGTAAGTAAAATAACAGGTAAACAAAGCCTTTGGGAACTCGCAGTAACTAAAAACAGCCGCTATGTTATCTAAGTAAAAGCTGTTAGAATTAGGGGATTAAAATTTCACGAGACTAAAAAGAGGCAAAATTTTAATGGGGAAAGGATGTGATAAAATCTTGATTTAGAGCACCTTAGAAGATTTTTTTCAAACTAATAATTGTCGCTAATTTTTCACTTTTTCAGATGTTAAAATATCAGGAAGTTCAAAAAAGTTCATAGCTTCCATCAATGAGATTTATCTGCATTTACAAGCCTTTCTGCATTAAGTTTTCTCAATATTTAAAGGGGCAAGATAGTAATTTTTTTTTATACGGCAATGTGGAACGTGTCACGTGCATATTTTTCATATAAATAAAATCATTTGTAATGGCATTAATTTACTAGAAAGAAACGAGACTTTTTT
>JBGCES010000172.1:0-1913 GCA_045106545.1 Saprospiraceae bacterium | reverse complement strand
GTTCTAGTGCTTGTTCAATATCATTTGCTGCTTGCGCGGATTGATTTTCTTGCAGATGAGCATTAGATTTTTGGAGTACTTCCGTTAATTGTTCCATGCGAGCAACCACGACCCGTTTCAAAAAATCATGGATAGCGTTACTTCCACCAGTTTGTTCTTTTACATAAACCTCTTGCAAACGCGTCCGCTGAATCGCAATACCAATCAATTCACTCAGCGTATTCAACAAATAGAGTTGCTGATCATCCAGCTGCTGTTTCTCTCTACTCAGCAGATTAATAATGCCCACTTTTTGCTCATTAGTGATAATCGGAATCGTGGCATGAAACTTCATATCGCGCTCCCCCGCCACAATATCCTTCAACCGGCTACAAGCAATTTCGCTAATATTCGTCGCTTCCGCTAAATTACCCGACAAGTAATGATCAATACAGTAACACCAACCCGAAAGTCGTTCGGGATGATCGCGCAAGGCGGACGGCAAGTTAAAAGAAGCCGACAAATAAACCGACTTCATATCCTTTTCCACCAACCAAATCCAGCCTGCTTCCAAATCCAACGCCGCTACCGTTTTTTCTAAGGCTTTGCGTAAGGCAGCGGGTAGGGAAAACTCTTTGTTGAGTTGGCTTGCGATCTCGTAGAGGTGGGAGAAGTATTGTTTGTCATTCATTAGGCACACAAATGAAGTTAAGTGCCTCACAACAATTACTTCGGTATTTTATGAGTATCCCCGAATCGAGTTCGGGGCAGGCCTTTTTCCGCTATTTTCCCCAAAAAAATAAGTCCGTATCTACGGATATGCACTGATTTTTTTAGAAAAACTATCGAACAACTTAGCGAAGCGATCTCTCGACCAAAGGGAGTAAATCTATTTCCTAAAATTTACCGAATTAATTATCGTGAGGCACTTAATAACGATGAAATAATTTAATTCGAAGGAGACCAAAAGTCAATTTGTGGTGTATTTAAAGCTCGTTTATGTTCGTCTGTTTGGTGATTTAAAATACTGGGGCGAGTGCGATCTGGCACAATCTGGACATCGTATATTTCTTCAACACTGGCTTGGTAGCGAATATTTCCAACTACATTGCCAGTTGGTAAATGAATGATCTCCACGCCACAGTAAATGGCTTCTTCAGCAATGGGTAAGTCTCGAAAAGTAGAGGCATTTTTGCGCAACTTTGACATTCCTACAAAAATATAGTCCCCCCTTCGTGCCATTCCTCTTACAAATCCTGCTAAGCGCGTAACAACATCATAGGTATTATTGGTCAAATTAGCTCTGATAATTTCTCCTTTGGCAGACAATAAAAGATATAAATCACCATCATACAAGCGAGGGGAATGGGGCATTGCCAGATGATTGAGTACCATTTCGTTACACGTTACATCCATTACCAATCCGTCTTGCAATACGCCCGCACGCCATCCTTTGGGTTCGGTAGTTGAACCTAACATGGTGACATATTTTGGCCGTCCATCACTTCCTAGAGCCATTCCATTGAGGTGACACAAATCTGATGGCGTAAATTGGGTAATAAAAGGTGGCTTCCAAATAGGCAAAAAACTGTATTGATCATTAATGAGCGACAAACAAGAAAAACGGGTATTTACTGCATACAATCCCTGCTGTCCCCACGCCATATCGTGAATATCTACTTCACCGACATAATAGACTGCACGGGGCAAATACAGCGCATCGTAATTGGATGGAGCAGCATAGTTTTTGGCTAATCCACTCGCATCCGCCAAGACGACAACTTCATTTTTGGTCGCTACTGCCATTCGTCGGTCTTGTACACACATGCCCATCGCTTTCTCGAAAGAACGTGGTAATTGTTGTAGATTATTCGCGTCGGTAGCACTGAACAAGATTACTTTTCCAGCTTGAAAGGTTGAAATAGCGATACTAC